>JBBDMQ010000248.1:0-3240 GCA_040878245.1 Microthrixaceae bacterium | reverse complement strand
ACCACTGTGTTGAGTTACCACTGTGTTGAGTTACCACTGTGTTGAGTTACCACTGTGTTGAGTTACCACTGGGACGGGTCAACGCTGATCAGTACTTTTCCGCAGTCTTGTGAGCCATCGAGCACCGCTAGAGCCTCAGAAAATTGTTCAAGTCCAAACCGGTGTGTCACCAAAGCCGAAACATCTTGTCGTGCAAGTAGGTCCACAGCGTCCTCAAACCGTGCCGGATACTCAATTGAGCCCCGTAACGTGAGTTCCTTCATGAGTAGCGTCAAAAAGCTGACCTTGATTGGTCGATAATGCAAAGCAACTACCGAAAGTCGAGCTCCAACTGCCGCATTGTCGATGACGTCAAGAATGACTTGATCTGCCCCTGAGGCCTCGATAAAAGCTGCGGTTGCTGCGGTTGGGCCAAACATATACGGCTTTGTTCCATGTAATGACTTCAGTTCTTCCCAAACGTCAGTAGCTAAGGGATCAAATGCTGCTTGAGCGCCGAGGCCCAGTGCGAGATCACGTCGCTTAGCACTGAGGTCAACAGCCACAACTCGCTCGTGCCCCCGATCAATCAGCGTCGCCACTGCACCCAAACCAATCGGGCCGCAGCCAAACACCACAATGCCCTCGCCCGGTTGAACCGCTACTTGATCAACCGCATGCATGCCAACCGCTAACGGTTCGGCAAAAGCTGCGATGTCTAGAGGTACGTGGTCGGGCACTCGGTGTAAACGCTGATCTGCCTCAGTAACCCTGAGTAAAGGGGTCAGGCCGCCGAAGGGTCCACCACTACCGTATTTACTGATCGGCTGGCTCGAGCCGGCCTGAACCACGACCCGATCCCCAATCTGCACCCGGTTGACTTCGGGACCGACGTACTCAACGGTGCCAGAAATTTCATGGCCTAAACACAATGGCTCGGGTCCAGGCCCTGCTACTCCACCCATTTTGATGTAGCTCAGATCGCTACCACATATGCCGCAAGCAGCGACTTTCACTAGAGCGTCGCTTGGTCCAGGCTCGGGCTCTTTAATCTCGTCAAGGCGAACCTCGCCAGGTCCATGAACTCGTATTTGTAGCAATGTGGGATTCCTTTAGAAGAGGGTCAGCGCTGCTCGGGTGAGCCAGCCGAAGGTCGGTTTAGCCAGCAAGATAACCTCCGTCGACTGCAAAGGTTGCTCCTGTGATGAAGCTCGCAGCCGATGAACAAATAAATAATGCCGCTCCCACAACCTCTTCTGGCTGGCCAAGTCGTCCCATCGGAACATGCGAGAGTTCATCTGCTAGTAGTTCAGGGAAAGCAGCTAGGGGAGCAGTCATAGGTGTGTCGATAACGCCGGGTGCAAGCGCGTTTACCCGCACATTCCTGCTGGCCCAGCGTCGCGCAAGGTTGGCAGTCCACGTTACAAGGCCAGACTTTGCTGATCCGTAGCCGGGAACGATTGCTGTTCCACGGAATGCCGTCATTGATGACATGTTGACCACATTTGCGCCACCTGAAAGTTGGCTTGCGAAGAGCAAGCGTCGACACGCAGTGGTTAAGCGCATCGGACTCACTAGGTTGAGGTCAACTGCAGCAGCAAACCCTTCTGGGGTCCATTCGTCTAAACCGTTTGGAAGGCTCGCTCCAGCGTTATTCACCAGAATATCCAAGCTGTCTAGTGACCCTGCAAGTGCATCGACAGAGTCAACGCTTGTCAACTCAACTTGTCGATAATCGAATGCCGCTAGGTCAAGGTTGTACTCGCTAGCAGAGGCACGAGTACCGGTGATGATCACTCGAGCACCAGCCTCGGCGAACCCTGAGGCGATGGCAAAGCCAATTCCGCTGCTACCCCCGGTCACCAAAACACATGCATTGTTGTAGTCAAAGCTTGCCGTATTGCGTGGGGCGTTCATTGAGACTCCAGTTTTGTCAGTGAGCGACGCAACCAAGCCTGCTCCCAGAAATTCGTGGTGTTTACTAGAAGGAGCCGGTGAGCTTCCTGAGCGAGCTTGCGGCCAGCCTGATGAGACGGGCTAGCGGCTAACAAAATTTCGGTGAGTTGGAGCGCTTCGATAGTTCGACCGGCCTGAAGGTGTGCTGTGGCTAACTCGACTATGACTCCTTCGCCTGCGGCTTTCACAAGGTCTGGAGCCATAGCTAATGGAGAGCGAGCAAACAGCTCAGATGTTGACCGATGATGAAACCAGCCAGCGTAATTTTCCCAAATAGCTCGCACATTCCATTTGGTCTGTCCGTACCCTTCCCCGATATCAAGATGCTCCGGCACTTCAACCTCTTGCATCAGCGTGTACACATCTGCCCCTGAGTTCATTCCGTCAACGGTGCGGTCATGAACCCACTGCATGGCTTCCTGCAGGTTGCGAACCTCTTCGGCAATCTCAGCAGCGCCCAGTATGGGATCAAAATGACCAGTAATCAGCCGATCAGGGGCGAGATCAAGTACCAAGTTGAGAGAGTCGATATAGCTCAAAGCGTCGCGGTAGCGATCTCCACGAATCGTCACCAGATTGGGAACGTGCCCAAAGAGCGGACCGAATAAGTTTCCGGAGAAAAGAGTTCGTGACTCGGGCAGCCAGATAACCATTGAGTCAAAGGTCTCGCCTCCCGGAGTGGAGTACAACTCCATCTGACGGCCACCGAGCGTCAGATCGAGCCGGTCCTCAACCAACAGAGTCGGCTCAGGTCGCCCCTGGGGAACCGAGCCGACTCCCACACTGGTTGCGTACTCCATGGCAGCGAGTATTGCGTCCATGAAGGCAAAGGCGGAGTTGCGTGAGCGAAAGGTCTCTAATCGTTCGTTGTCTTCACGCCAAGTGGTGAAACTTGCCTGAGCAATAACTGTGCTCTCGGGATCTTTTAAGAGGTCTATGCCGCCAACATGGTCGTAATGACCTTGGGTGAGCATGACTGCAAGAACCTCTGAGTTGTCGACTTTGTCATAGGCGCGCCTATGTAACGGCCCCTCAAAGCCCATACCTGTATTGATGATGACCCTGCCATCCTCTGTTGGCAGCATGTAACTGTTCGACCATCCGGGAGACATCCAGATGTTGTCTCCAAGATCAATGGCCGCAGCATCTGTGGCAGCTGCCATCTGAGAGGCTCCGGGCCGCAATCGATGAATACCGGGCATTACTGCACCTCTTTTATGACGTTCGGGTATGCCTCGAAATAAAACGCGTAGCGTTCGTACAACTCTGCAGGGTCGAGTCCGAAATCGGCTTGAAGGTTATAAA
>JBBDMQ010000247.1:0-3241 GCA_040878245.1 Microthrixaceae bacterium | reverse complement strand
CCTCGCAAGACAAAACATGATTATTGGGGTGTGCTCGGGGCCGAGAGCGTTTCGGCAATCTGATTGAGTTCCTCGGTCAGGTGTTCAGCAATATCGAGCATCTCGGTTCGAACCGCCGAAAGAGTTGATAACGAGATCAGAACTTCGTCGACCTTATGCTGTGCATCGAAAGTGGCTTTCTCAAGGTCGCTGATTCGTGCCTCAAGGGCGATCTGATGCTGTGCATCGAAATTATCTTTCTCAAGGTCCCTGATTCGTGCCTCAAGGTCCCTGATTCGTGCCTCAAGGTCCCTGATTCGTGCCTCAAGGTCGATCTGATTCTGTACATCGAAAATTGACTCCTCAATGTGCTTGATTCGTCGGGGCAGGCTTCTCAGAGTGCGCAGCATTCCAAGGGGGGTCCTAGCTTGTTTCGATGTGGGCAACTCTGTCGAGGCCATCCTGCTCCGGTGTAAAAGACGAATCTGAACCCCTTGTTTGTGGGCTCAACTTGCAGTGCGTGCACAGCTTAGGCGCTCATTTCGACCAGAATAGAGGATGTGCACTTCCTCATCATGACAAGTTCAAGCCGGTCCGCATGGTCCGATCTTGTTTGCGCTTCCATTCGGAAATTCCACCCGAACTGCAACATTCATATTGTGCTTGCTGATGGCAGATTGTTCACACCCCCCGATCGGCCAGCACTGAGGCCTCAACGGTTAAAAATCGGGCCGATCAGATATGCCGATTTAGTGATGTCCTTTGGCGCTAACGCTGCAGGCTGGGCAGCGCTGCCGTGGATCCTTGAAGACCTTGGCGAGACATGGCCAGAGAAGTTCAATTTCACCGAGCCCCTTATCATCTTGGATGACACGTTTTTGCTGCTCGGTTCGCTGACCCCAGAGCTTGAGCAACTCAAGCAGTCTCATTCCCTGGCTCGTACTGCAAAATATGATTCGGCCTCATTACTTGGCTGGGGCGGTTGTTTGCCTGGCTGGCTAGCGTTAGAGAACGGCTCAGTAGAGCTCATGAATTGGTGGAAGTCGCGAGTACTTTCTGAATTTACGACCCCAAGTGATGATGCTCAATCGAGTAAATCGCTCTCAATCTCGCAAGGAATCGATTGGCTATGGAGCGACCTTCCTGTGGGCAAAGCGCTCACTGCAATTACTGAGCCCGCAGTTCGCCTATCGGCATTAACCACTGATGAATTGCAACTCTCCGGTACCGAGGAGAAATGGCTAATCAATGCACAACCACTTCGACTCGTTGACCTTGCAGGAACGAATCCCCTCAAGCCTTGGAAGTTCGCAAGTGTTCATGCAGCGCCTCGCCGATTACTGAGCGAGTCACCTGAATTGAGAGCTCTCATTCACTCTGCAACGACTGACCTAGTAGCCCTCGGGTGGACCCCTGAGTCTGAACGAGTCGGAGATGCAGTACCTGGCGTTCGGCTTGGCGCTCAAACCAGCGCTTGGTATCGGAAGATGGTGAGTGCGTCACTTTCTTCGGGATCGCAGCTTCCGCCGAATCCATTTGTTACCGGTCAGGTTCGTGGTTTTTTGGACCGGCTGGCAGGCGTTAAAGCTTTTGACGGCATTGGTGGTGCAGAGCTTTCGGGGGTCTCGGAGTATGCGGACCTCCTCCTGACTCAACGGCCAGACCTTCAGGCGGCTTTTCCCGGAGTCCGTTGGTCGGGCAGAGATTTGCTTATTCGGTGGATGTGGAGTCACGGGCTTGAAGAGGGAAGTACGTCCCTTGGGCTCTTACCGGACTTCCCCATGCAGCGTCCTCGGCACGTACTACCGCTCAATCAACGACCATTTGGGGTCAATCTGGTGGGTTATCTCAGCGGAGATTTGGGGCTTGGGGTAGCAGCACGAAGGATGCTCGCAGCGCTTGAACTGGCAGGTATTCCCTGTACCTCGGTGAGTTATGACCGCAGCAGCAGCCGTAATGCTCAGGCTGCGGAACGCAACTTAGATGCACCGTATCTGTTCAACATGATCATGATTACGCCAGACCAGCTTCCGTACTTTGCGGAGGATGTGGGTCCGGATTTTTTTTCGGGACATTATACAATTGGGCTGTGGTTCTATGAGACCGATGTGTTAACAGAACACCAAATTTCTAGCTTTCGCTTAGTAGATGAAGTGTGGGCTGCAACGGAGTATCTCTTCACACTTTTTGACAAGTACGACCAAGTTCCTGTCCGCCAGATTCCTGTTCCGCTGGTGTTTAGCGACCCTCAGGTCCAAGCAGAAGACAAACTAAGGCTCGGCCTTGATGATCGCTTTACCGTTCTGTTTTCCTTTGACTTTCTCTCGGTTGCTGAAAGAAAGAATCCTCGGGGGCTTGTGGATGCTTACTGCCGAGCCTTTCAGCCAAACGACGGAGCGCGGCTGATCCTTAAAGGGATCAACGGAGATAAATTCCCGGATCAGTTAGAGGCACTTTTTGATGCTGTGGCAGATCGGCCGGATATAGATATTTGGGACCGGTATTTATCCTCTCGGGATCGGCTTGCATTGATCGCACTAGTTGACTGCTATGCCTCGTTGCATCGTTCAGAGGGCTTAGGACTCACGATGGCCGAGGCAATGTCTTTGGGCACCCCAGTAGTTGCAACGGCTTATTCGGGAAACCTTGACTTTATGGACGATTCAACGGCGCTATTAGTGCCCTATCACGAGGTGCTTATTGGTGCAGGACACCTGTACCCGGCTGAAGGTCATTGGGCAGAGCCAGATCTTGCTATAGCTGCAACCTTGTTACGCCGGCTATTCGATGAACCAGAGCTGCGTAATCGGCTTGGTCAAGAGGCTCCTAGTTCTTTGCTCAAATTCTCATTATCTGCTGTAGCTGAGGTCGTACTTCAGCGCCTGAGAGAGCTAGAGATCAACCTTCTAGAGCCTTAGTTTCACCGTTGAATAATGACTTACATCATTGCAACGAGTCGGCACTTCGGCAGGAAGTGAGCCTGAGTAGATGGCTGTCTATGTGGCTAAAATGTATCAAGCCAGTCTTTGGGGCAATAGGCTCACGGACCAAACTTCGCTGATAAGCCTGCTACCTGCTAGAACCAAGGGCCATGAAGGGTTTGATTTTGTCTGGCGGAGCCGGCACTCGGCTGCGGCCGATCACGCATACCAGTGCCAAACAGCTTGTTCCTGTTGCCAATAAGCCAATTCTTTTTTATGGGATTGAATATATGGCCGAAGCTGGAATCACCGAGGTGGGCATTATCACCGGTGAAACAGGT
>JBBDMQ010000246.1:0-3247 GCA_040878245.1 Microthrixaceae bacterium | reverse complement strand
CTTCCTGTGCAGTCTCAGAGCCCTTCCTTCGTGCAGCCATGGGAGCATTCCGCAGGAACCGCTGAACTGGTGAGTATCGCTCAAGCAGCTGATTCTGCCGGGGCTTTCTATATTGGCGTCTGCGATCACGTAGGAGTTCCGCGTCCAGCCGATGATCGAATGTCCGCAGTCTGGTACGACACAGTTGCAACACTTGGTTGGCTCGGGGCGATCACCAAACGGGTTCGGCTATTGAGTCATGTCTACGTGCTGCCGTATCGGCACCCACTCGTCACAGCAAAGGCCTTTATGACTTTGGACGCGCTCTCTCAGGGACGCGCCATCCTTGGTGCAGGGGCAGGTCATCTGCAGTCCGAGTTTGAGTTCCTTGGGATTGACTTCGACTCCCGCGGGGCACAACTCGAGGACTCTGTAGCAACCATCCGAGCGGCCTTTGCCGAGGAACACCCAACTGTCGGTGGTGTTGGCGCAGAGGTTGGCATTGCCATGAGCCCCCGTCCGGTTGGATCCCTTCCCATTTGGATTGGCGGGTCCTCAAAGGTGGCCATTCGCCGCGCTGCGCTTCTTGGAGATGGTTGGCTTCCTCAAGGTCCACCGAAGATGGGGCTCAGTAACGCAATTTCATTTATCCGATCAGAGCGTGAAACTGCAGGCCGCCCTCAGGCTTTTGACCTTGGAATGAACTTTGGAGCAGTGTTTCTTGGTCCAGCTGATTTCGACCTCGAGCAATATGCAAGGGGTCCCGCTGTGCAGGGCTCAGCCGAGCAAGTAGCAGAGAAAATCAATAAGTTTGCTGCCAAGGGAATCAATCAAATACAACTGCGCTTCCTCGGTAGGGATGCACAACAGGTCTGCAATCAAATCGAACAGTTTGGTGATGAAGTAGCCCCGCTGCTTTCAGGCGGCTAACAGCTCCACCGTTCAAGAACCAACACCTAGGATGATTTTTATGAGCCCCTCCGAGCCTGATAACTCACAGCAGACAAATAATCATGTGATTACTGATGATCAGGGCAATGTTGTGCGCGATCGCCCTTGGATCATCCGAACCTACTCTGGTCATTCAAGCCCCAAAGCCTCGAACGAGTTGTATCGGTCCAACTTGGCTCAGGGTCAGACCGGACTCTCTATTGCGTTCGATTTACCTACGCAGTGTGGCTACGACTCGGATGATCCGATTGCTGGGCCTGAAATCGGCAAAGTCGGGGTCCCGATCAACTCCCTAGATGACATGCACATTTTGTTCGATCAGATTCCCATCGAGCAGATGAACACATCAATGACCATCAACAGCACGGCCATGTGGTTGTTGGCTCTGTATGTGGGTTTGGCGCGGGAGCGAGGGGTTGAAATCTCTGAACTTACTGGGACCACTCAGAATGACCTCATTAAAGAGTATCTAGCTCGAGGCACGTACATCTTTCCGCCAGAGCCAAGTTTGCGGATCATCGCCGAGATGTACGAGTTCTGCCTTGAGGAGATTCCTGCATGGAACGCCTCAAATATTTGTTCCTACCACCTGCAAGAGGCCGCTGCCACGCCTTCTCAAGAGTTGGCTTTTGCCTTAGCAAATGCAATCAGCCTGTTGGACTTACTGAAAGAACGGGGACGATTCACTGAGGAGCAATTTGAGCGGTCAGTGGGCCGAATCAGTTTCTTTGTAAACGCCGGCATCCGCTTTGTTGAAGAGATGTGCAAGATGCGTGCTTTCGGCGAGCTTTGGGAGGAATACACCAAGGATCGTTTCGGGGTAAAAAACGAGAAGTACCGTCGCTTCAGATACGGAGTTCAGGTGAACTCGCTAGGGCTGACCGAGAGTCAACCAGAAAATAACGCATGGCGAATTTTGATTGAGGCTCTTGGAGTTACCCTCAGTCGCGACTCAAGGGCCCGCGCTGTTCAGTTACCAGCCTGGAACGAAGCACTCTCCCTTCCTCGGCCTTGGGATCAGCAGTGGTCGCTCAGGTTGCAGCAGATTTTGGCGTATGAGACAGACCTTCTGGAATATCCCGATCTGTTTGAGGGATCTATCGTGGTCCGCTCGAAAGTAGATGACCTAAAGGCTCAGGCCCGAGAGGAAATTGAGCGGATACTTTTGATGGGTGGGATCATCCCCGCTATCGAATCGGGTTATCTGAAATCTGCTCTTGTTCGTTCGATGTCTGAACGTATGAGCGCGATTAATACTGGCGAACAGATCGTGGTTGGACTCAATAAATGGGCTGATGGAATCCCATCTCCGTTATTGGGCGGCGAGGACGGCGGGATTTTCAAAGTTGACGAGTCCTCTGCAAGAGACACCATTGCAAGCTTGGAAGCAACCCGAGCCGCACGTGACCCCGAGCGGGTTGCGGCTGCGCTCAAGGTTCTCAAGGAGGCTGCTCAAAGCGGAGCATCCATGATGGAGCCTTCAATTGAATGCGCACTTGCGCGAGTCACCACCGGCGAGTGGGCCGGCGCTCTGCGAGAAGTGTTCGGCGAATATCGTCCAGCCACTGGGATAGATGGTCAGAAACTGTCATTGAATGGTGATCGTGTGGAGTTGCTTCGAGCCCGCATCGATGCGTTGGCAGAACAACTTGGTCACCGGCCACGGATGGTTGTGGGTAAGCCTGGGCTTGATGGCCACTCAAACGGTGCCGAGGTCATTGCGGTTTCGGCCAGACACGTTGGTTTTGATGTTATCTATTCGGGAATTCGGCTGAGCCCAGATGAGATTGTTCAGTCCGCAGTTGAAGAAGATGCCGATGTAATTGGTGCCTCTGTGCTGAGCGGCTCGCATATTGAGTTGACTCAGCAGATTATGAGCAAGCTCGAGGAGTATGAAGCGAGTGATCGTGTTGCAGTTGTGTTGGGTGGGATTATTCCGCCTGACGACTTTGAGAGGCTGTTCGAACTTGGTGTGAAGCGAGTATTTACCCCCTCTGACTACGAACTTATTGACATCATGGAATCGATTACAGAAGTAATCGAATCGCAGCACCAAGTTCACCAAGATGCACCTGTAGAGCGGTAGAGCCTAGTGACCTCCTTGGCCTCGCTAGATCAAGACCTGCCACGACTTGTGAGCGGTGCTTTGCAGCTCAACAAGATGGCTGTAGGTCGGCTCATAAGTCTGTTCGAGGATGACCGCACAGGTAGCGCTTCGGTGCGCTCCAAAGCTTTGGAGTTAATACAGGCTGAGCCTTCCCGAAAGAACGGCCGAATTTTGGGGCTTACTGGAACTCCGGGTTCTGGAAAGTCATCG
>JBBDMQ010000245.1:0-3250 GCA_040878245.1 Microthrixaceae bacterium | reverse complement strand
GCTGAGCCCAGAGATTCTCTTGAGGCGGCGTTTCTTGCAGCACTTATAGCGCTGCGCGAACATCCGCTCCTTGACCAACTGATCCGCACCGAGCCCGATGCATTGTTACCCCTGCTGACTACCGACGGTGGCCCAGTCATGAGCCAAGTGCGAGGGGTTGTCGAACTCATCATCTTGATGGGCTACCCAGAGATTGATTCAGGTTCGCTACATCGATCAGCCGACTTGATCACACGCTTACTTATTAGCTATGCGGTAAGCGCTCCTGATGACCCACCAGAGGTAGTTGCAAACTTTGTGGCTACCAGCCTGTTCCCCCAATTTGAGAACAGCAGCGGGGCTTCACCGTTTACACCACCCACAACAGCACCCACAGCAACAACAGCAACTCGCCCCGGCAATTTCCCCGCTAGTAGCGGGCCAAGATCAAAGGCAAACCAATGAAAACTCTTTCAACAACGGTTGATAACCAGCAAGTTACTTGGCGAGACAAAAAGCGTTACCTCTGGCTACTTGGAGTTGTGGTTCCGCTGCTGCCGTTCGGTGCTGCAAGAGAATCAGCAAGATTCGGCCTTGAGATTTTCTGGTGGCTCGGCCCAATTTGGGTGCTCATCCTCATTCCACTGCTCGACCGTATCTTTGGCGAAGACACCTCAAACCCTCCTGACTGGACGGTCGAACCGTTGGCATCAGATCGCTTTTATCGTTGGTGTACCTACTTGTTCTTGCCGCTTCAATTTATTGGGTTGATCTTTGCCTGTTACGTGGTGACTACTCGGGATCTGGGTTGGTTTGCCTACCTTGGGTTTGCCCTGACCGTTGGAACCGTTGCAGGAGTCGGAATCAACACCGCCCACGAACTTGGACATAAGAAGCCAAAAGTTGAGCGCTGGTTAGCAAGAGTTGCCCTAGCCCAAAGTTGTTACGGCCACTTTTATGTTGAGCACAATCGCGGTCATCACACTCGTGTCGCTACCCCCGAGGACCCAGCGAGCTCAAGACTCGGAGAATCTTTCTGGGCCTTCTTACCACGATCTGTTTGGGGCGGTATTCGCTCTGCATGGGAACTCGAAGCCAAACGACTTCGCCATCAGGGAGTTCGGGT
The DNA here is from genome assembly GCA_040878245.1 of Microthrixaceae bacterium. Lineage (GTDB taxonomy): Bacteria > Actinomycetota > Acidimicrobiia > Acidimicrobiales > Microtrichaceae > IMCC26207. The sequence continues at coordinate 2,145 of JBBDMQ010000245.1, read as the reverse complement.
CTGGAGTCTGCACAACGATGTACTCAACTCCTGGGGTTTGTCGGTCATTCTCTTTGGCAGTCTGGTAGCAGTATTCGGCCCGTCGGTGATTCCATTGTTGATCATTCAGGCAGTGTTTGGGTTCTCGCTTCTCGAGGTCGTCAATTACCTTGAGCATTACGGGCTACTTCGGCAAAAGACCCAAGAAGGCCGCTACGAACGCTGTCAGCCACGACACAGTTGGAACAGCAATCACATTGCTTCGAATCTGTTGCTCTACCAACTCGAGCGTCACTCCGATCATCATGCTCACCCAACACGTCGATTCCAAACGCTGCGTCACTTTGAGGAATCCCCGCAACTGCCCTCTGGGTATGGCGGCATGCTTGGGTTGGCATACTTTCCACCGATATGGCGGCGAGTGATGGACCACAGAGTGCTTGAGCAGTACGGAGGCGATGTGCGCCTTGCCAATATCCAGCCATCAAAACGTGCGAAAATTTTGGCCAAGTACGGTGCGGCGCCCGAGCAGTAGCGTTACCTTGCTCTGATGAAGGTTCCTCTTACCGTCCAAGATCACCTCGACAGAGCAGCCCTGGTCTATGCAGACCGAGTTGGCATACTCGACGAACCAGACCAACCGGCTCCGCCGCTGACCAACCTGACCTACGCCTCGGTTTCAGCCCATGCAACTGCACTAGCTGCTGGTCTTGAATCGCTTGGAATAGACCAAGGCGACAGGGTTGCAATTGTGTCGCAGAACTCGGCTCGGCTACTGACCGTGCTCTATGGGGCACCCGCATCTGGTCGAGTGGCGGTTCCCATCAACTTTCGACTCCATCCTGATGAAGTTCAATACATCGTGCAGCACAGTGGCGCAAAGCTGCTGCTCGTTGATCCAGAACTCGAAGAGTCACTGTCTGGAGTCACTGCTCCACAGAAGCTCATCATCGGCGCAGATACCGATCGCTTGCTGTACCGACATGACCTGCATGCAACACCTTGGCAACCCGATGAAGACGCCACGGCAACTATCAACTACACCAGCGGCACTACTGCACGGCCTAAAGGCGTAGAAATGACGCATCGCAATCTGTGGGTGAATGCAGCGACCTTTGGCTGGCAGGCAGGGGTCAGCGATCGAGACGTCTACCTGCATACGCTGCCCATGTTCCACTGCAACGGCTGGGGGTTTCCCTACACCGTTGCTGCCATGGGGGTGCCTCAGATAGTGCTTCGGAAGGTGGACGGACCAGAAATTCTGCGGAGGATTGAAGCCCATGGAGTCACCCTGATGTGTGGCGCTCCTGCAGTTGTGGCCATGGTTCTTGAAGCTGCCGCAAACTGGGATGGGCCAATTCCGGGTAGTGGTGTCGACGGAGCGCAGAGGGTTCGCATCATCGTCGCTGGTGCACCGCCGCCAACGCGGATCATTGAACGGGTCGAGTCTGAACTCGGATGGGAGTTCATTCAGATCTACGGACTGACCGAAACTGCCCCCCTGCTCACTATGAACCGGTCACGAAGTGAATGGGATGAGCTGACCCCTGCGGATCGCGCCAAAAAGTTGGTTCGTGCAGGTGCGCCTTCGCTTGGGGTTCGTCTGAAGGTAAACAAGGAGGGAGAACTCCTTGCCCGCGGAAACGTGGTGCTGAAGAGCTACTGGAACCAACCAGAAGAAACCGCTGCAGCACTTGAAGATGGCTGGTTTCATACTGGGGATGGCGGGGTGATTGACGATGAGTCGTATGTACGGATCCACGATCGCAAGAAGGACGTCATCATTACTGGCGGCGAGAATGTGTCGTCAATTGAAGTTGAGGATGTTCTGTTCTCTCATCTAGCTGTGGCAGAGGTGGCAGTGATCGGCGTGCCTGACGAGAAGTGGGGCGAAACTATCAAGGCTCTCGTGGTACTCGTTCCAGGAGGCGAACTAATGCCAGGGGATGCTGCCGAGCAGGCCTTAATGGAACACTGCAAGTCACATATAGCCCGCTATAAATGTCCGAGCAGTATTGAGTTCAGAGACGAACTCGCCCGAACTGCAACAGGCAAGCTGCAAAAGTTCAAGCTTCGTGAGCCCTACTGGGCAGGCAGAGACCGCCAAGTGAACTGAGCCAGCCCTAGATCCTGAGCCGCCCTAGATCGTGAGCCGCCCTAGATCGT
>JBBDMQ010000244.1:0-3262 GCA_040878245.1 Microthrixaceae bacterium | reverse complement strand
AGAAGAGACTGGCGTGGCAGTATCGGTGGTTTCTTCCTGCGCCATGGGGTGCAGTGTAGAGCCGGCGAGTCAGTCAGTTTCTTGTGCAATGCCGATCGGGCAAGACATGCCGGTACTGCCAAGGCCGCAATACCCTCCAGGATTCTTCGCCAAGTACTGCTGGTGATAGTCCTCGGCGTAAAACCAGTGATCATTCAGATTGCCTAGTGCAACAATCTCGGTGGTGATCTCATCGAATCGGTTCTCGGTCAGCACCTTTTGGAATCGGTCTCGGCTGGCATTCGCAGCATCGAGCTGCTCCTGATCAATTGCGTACACGCCTGACCGGTATTGGGTGCCGGTGTCGTTCCCCTGCCTCATGCCCTGAGTGGGGTCGTGAGACTCCCAGAACACTTTGAGCAGTTGCTCAAAACTCACTTGATCGGGGTCAAAAACTACAAGAACCCCCTCGGTGTGGCCGGTGCGACCAGAGCAAACTTCTTGATATGTAGGGTTTGATGTGAATCCACCCACGTACCCCACTGCGGTACTGATTACTCCGGGAACCTGCCAAAAGACTCGTTCCACACCCCAAAAGCAGCCCTCAGCAAATACTGCGCATGCAGCTCCCGATTGAAAGGGCGCATGAAGTGGAGTACCGAGAACAAGATGCGGGGCAGAAATAACGATTTGCTCGCTTCTTCCGGGCAGGGCTTCAGAGGCAGTAATCATGCGGGGAGTTCGTCCAAACATCATTTCTCTACCGTAGAGGCAAGCTCAGTAGCAGGTGGATCAGGGCAATTTTGCCCATATTTCAAGGCTTGCGAGTAGTCCCTCTGACTCATCTTGGATCTGATCCTTCCGGTTTAACTCGCTTTCTGTCATCTTGCATCTGGTGTTGGCGGCAGAAGAATTGCAAGAGGTCAGATCATTGTTGCTGCAACCGCATGTTGCGGCGCGCAGGGTTGCGGTCGGGATCATCGCTTCTTGGCCAGTCTGTTCGATTGACCATCGCACCGCTCAGGCAATTCTTGAGGCCGCCACCGATCGTTACCCCTGCATCGTGAACGACGCACACCGCCCTACCGAGTTGTTCGTCAAACTTCTTTGGGGTAAACCGCATGCGGTCTCTGCCGGGGCAGTTGTAGAGGCAGCAATTCAGGCAGACCTCCATGCTCGTTGGGCTTTGATTCAGTTGCTGCTCCTTCGACATGACGCAGCCGGGGTGCAAGGTGTCGAGTTCCTGATGGAGATCGACGGTTTTGTAGATCTCCTCAGTCCGCCTACATCGTCGATTTTCGCTCTGTTGCTGCAGTGTTCGGCAGGCGACGGAGACGCAACAGTGCTCAATCTTTCATCTCTGGCGGCGGTGTTTGCCGATCTGCTCTGGCGGCCAGGTTGGAGCAGTCAGACTGCTCAGTTTCTGCGACAGCTTCATGAAAATAATCCCCTAGACGGCTCGACCCGTGTGAAGGTAGTTGCGGCAGCCTCGGATCTCATTATGCAAATTGTGCCAGAGTGCAATGCTGCGATCGGCAAACCGTCTCAGGGTATCTCGGTCATCGCAGCTCGGGACTCTTTAGCTGCTCTGGCAGGCCTGATGGCCTCCTGTGCCAAGACTGCGGAGCATGATCCTTTGTATGTGATGCTTGGCTCGGCTGATCCGCATGTATCTGTGACTGCTGTCGTAGCCCTTGTTGACTGCGGGCTTGTTGTAGGTGCCGACCGAATTGAGATGCTGGCTCGAGACCCACAAACTCTGTCCGCCTTATTTCGAGGACTCGACGCGCTTGGTCAAGCCGAGTTGATCGCTGCGCAGTATCGGATGCCTCAACTACTCGCTCAAGCAGAACTTGTTGAGTGGTTAAGTCAGGAATCCGAACTTGGAAGAGCACCAGATGAGATTGAATCCCTTGGCACTTGGCAACTACTTGATGACAGTGAACCCGAACTTTCCAGCAGGCGGGACTTTCTGGGCGAGCCTGATGGGGAAGATTGCGAACACGCAGACGTGGAGTTATTTAGGTTTCGAATGTGCGCTCCGCATTGGTCCTGTCAGCGCGGTTGGATGATTGGTGTTGCTGGGGCTTTGACGCATTCGTGCTACTCGGCCGAGGATGAGTTCACCTCTGAGCAACATCTTTACAACCTGCAGGTTGCGTGTATCAACTGGCCTTCGACACCTCCAAGTTGAGCTGCTGCTGAGTGCGTGAGCGCTGTTTGGTTGGGCTAACTGCGCTGTTGGACTAACTGCGCTGTTGGGCTTTGTCGAGAAACTCCACGAAGGTATCGGCAAAGCGCTTGTAGTCAACCTCGTGACCTTGGTAGCGATCAGGACCGTCCTCTACCTGTATCTGTTGAAATAAACGCAGTATTCCGGCGGCGTCATATGCGTTGCGAACAAAGTCTGCTTGCTGCGGTGCAGCTAACGGATCGTTCAGTCCATTAAGCATCAGTAAAGGAGAACTCGCTGGCGTGACGTGGTTTTGTACCGACCCCTCTTGGTAGCCCGACTCGCATTTGCTCTTCTGATTAGTGCAGCCCACGTAACGATTAACAAGATCACCCCACACTTCATTTTGTGCAAACAAGGCTAGGTCGGTCACTGAAATCAGTGCCAAGCTTGCAATGACTGTTGAGTCGATTGGAGTTGTTTGGCTTCCTGCAAGTTCGGCCGGAAGATCGGCTGGTTCAAGGCTTGGGTCGCCCGCAGATGCTGCGAGCATGGCAGCAAGGTTTCCGCCAGCGGATTCGCCCATCGCAGCCACTTTGTTTGGATCCCAGTCCTGGGCTTGTGCATTGGCCTTCACCCAACGAACAGCCAGCTTGGCATCTTGAATTGCGACCGGGAATTCGTTCTCTGCACTAGCTGTGGTGAGTCGGTAGTTGACCGACAAAATATCCCAGCCCTCTTCAAGCGCCTTATTTAAATAGGCAGAAACATCGCCTGATTTGTCTCCAGCAACAAATCCGCCACCATGAAACCACAACAACACTGCGTTGGGACCCGGCACCGGCGAACGATAAATATCAAGCTGCTGTGATCCGCCGCATTCACTCGCCGGACCACCTGTTGGTTGTCCGTCTGGGCCTGCGCACCCAAAGTCGGGGCCATAGGCAATGTTGGTCTCTGGTGGCAGCGGCAGCTTTGGGGCAGGAGCGTCCGGGTTTTTGAATGCACCGCATGCCGTCATCAAGACCGCCATGACCACCATGGCCGCCATGACTACACAGCAAGCCCAAACCTGCGCCTGCGAGCCGGCAAGGGAAGGTCGGGAGGAAC
>JBBDMQ010000243.1:0-3295 GCA_040878245.1 Microthrixaceae bacterium | reverse complement strand
TTTGCAACACCCACGCCTGCAACACCCACGCCTGCAACAAGGTTTGCTAACGCAACAAGACCACCCGCACCTTGTTGCGCAACAACACCCAACTCACAACCCAACCCAATCCCAGACCCAGCACGACGAGACTCGGCAGAAACAGAAAGAGCAGGTTGTGCGTCAGCAGCTTCGGATGGGATGGCTTCTGATTCTTCGGGATCGAACATGTGTTCTACTTTAGGAACACCCTGTGACACTTAAACCGCTACCTCCGACCCGGCAAGCAATCCGGCCGGTTGACCCCCACAGTTAATCCAATTTTTCCCTGCAGGTCGTTGCTCATCCTTCTTGGCTTTACCGGATATTCCTACCTTTAGGGTAGATGGGTACTCAGTTAGACACGCTACTCAATGAGGCCCCGATGACCTCCAAGCACTGGCGGGTCTGGCTGCTAGCTGCAAGCGGCATCATGCTTGATGGATTCGACTTTTTCATCATCGGCGTCGCCTCGCCGCTGATTGCGGCAGACCTCGGAGCCTCGCCAAAGCAGATCGGACTGGTCGCTGCAGCGGCAATCGTTGGTGCCATCATTGGCGCGGTTTGTCTGGGAAGACTCACTGATCGCCTAGGGAGGAAGCTTGCCTTTCGTTTGGACTTGGGCCTGTTCGTGGTGTTCGCACTGCTCTCAGGTCTGGCGTGGAACATTCCATCGCTTATTGCATTCCGCTTCATTCTCGGGATCGGCGTTGGCGCCGACTACCCCATCAGTGCTGCCTACGTCGCCGAAATCGCGCCAGCACGCCACCGAGTCCGCCTTCTTGTTGGAGCATTTAGCTTTCAAGCCGTTGGACAGGTCCTCGGGGCACTCGTCGGGCTTTGCATTCTGGTCACTTTCGATTCCGTCACTTCTTGGCGATACATGCTGGCCTTCGGTGCAGTCCCGGCCTTGTTGATCATCTTGCTGAGACGCGGTGTGCCCGAGAGCCCAAAGTGGCTCGCTGCTCAAGGCCAACATGAGGAGGCGGCAGAAGTTGTCAGCCTGCTGGTAGGACAAAAAGTTGAGGCTTCGATGATCGAAGCCGATGCCCAAGAGGCCCCGGAGGAAGCCGGGTCATTCAGGGAACTGTTCCAAGGAGGACTTCGGAGGCTCACCCTGCTCACGACTGTGCCGTGGTTCCTCATGGACATCGCCACCTACGGCATCGGCGTTTTCACGCCCGTCATTCTTGCCACCCTTGCGATTCAAGGAGATGGAAGCACACTCTCTGATGCCATCTCCTCGACCGAGGGTGCAGTTGTCATCGACCTGTTCTTGCTCGTTGGGTTTGCCGTAGCGCTTGTGTTGATCACCAGGTTCAGACACACAAATATGCAGATTGCGGGCTTTATGGCAATGGCTGCAGGATTGGTCATATTGTCATTTTCAACAAGCCTGACAGAAGGCAGCGTCAAGAGTCTGGTACTGGTTTTCGCTGGCTTCATCCTGTTCAACATCTGCATGAACGCAGGGCCAAACTCAACTACGTTCCTGCTCCCGGCTGAGGTCTTTCCGACCCGAGTCCGGGCCACTGGTCACGGGCTAGCCACCGCTGCTGGCAAAACGGGTGCAGCAGTGGGCGTGTTCTTCTTCCCAATCCTAGAAGCCGACCTAGGTTTAGGCGTGCTGCTTCCTCTGATTGCGGGCGGCTGTATTCTTGCAGCTGTTGTGACGGGGCTAGTGCGCATCGGTGTTGTCGCTTCCGATGGCGTGTTTGCCGGTCAGTCGCCACCATAATCACAGCGGGCGTCGCCCCGGCAACTCTTCGGCTAGAGGGCACCGGATGAGGCCGCTCAGGCTGGGCGAACTGCGATGCCCGCAGCGGTGAGGGCCTGTTTGGCTTGTGCGATGCTGAACTCGCCGAAGTGAAAAATCGAAGCAGCTAGTACCGCATCAGCGTGACCAGAAACTGCTCCTTGCACAAGGTGATCAAGCGTGCCCACTCCCCCAGACGCAATCACCGGCACGCTGCATGCCGCAGAAACAGCCGCAGTGAGTTGCAGGTCGAACCCCTCTTTGGTGCCATCTCGATCCATCGAGGTGAGCAGAATCTCTCCTGCTCCCAACTGAACAGCACGAGCAGCCCACTCAACGGCGTCAAGGCCAACCGGGGTGCGTCCACCATGAGTGAAGACCTCCCAGCTCAGCGGGCCACTCTGAGCGCTTGCCAGAGTTCTTTGTGAGGCGTCGCCCGTCCCAGCGGACTCCACTCGCCGGCGTGCGTCAATAGCGACGACCACGCACTGAGCGCCGAACTCATCCGCTATCTCGGAGATCAGCCTGGGGCGATCAACCGCAGCAGTATTCACACCAACTTTGTCGGCACCGGCACGCAAAAGTCGGCGAGCGTCTTCTACCGTACGTACGCCTCCGCCCACAGTAAACGGAATAAACACTTCTTCTGCCGTGCGCCGCACCATCTCTATGGTGGTATCTCGTTGATCTGAGGATGCTGTGATATCTAAAAAGATCAGTTCGTCAGCGCCTTCGGCGTCATAACGGGCCGCAAGCTCAACTGGGTCTCCTGCGTCACGCAATTCAACAAAGTTGACTCCCTTTACAACCCGACCAGAATCAACATCAAGGCAGGGAATCACGCGGGTTGTTTTCATGAATCGGCCTTGGTTGTGGCTGCAGATTGACCAGGACTTCCCGCTTGAGCCGCACAAGCGGCGACTGCCTCTTTCGCAGTGAACTGCCCTTCATAAAGCGCCCGGCCAACGATTGCCCCAGCAAGAGTTCGGCCAGCCGAGCGAAGCCCACTCAGCGCCGTTAAGTCGGCAAGGGTGCCGACCCCGCCAGAGGCAATGACAGGAATAGAAGTGGCCGCAAGAACTTGCGAGAGCCCCTTCAGGTCTGGGCCCTCGAGTGTGCCGTCTCGGCTGATCTCGGTAACCACGAGTGCAGCTACGCCGGCATCTTCGAAAGCTTTGGCAAGGTCTAGCAAGTCGGCTCCAGAGCCTTCGATCCATCCGCGCACCGCAACATCTCTCCCGCGCGCATCAAGACCAACCGTGACGGGATGAATAGCTGCGAGCTCGCGTACAAACGCAGGATCTTCAAGAGCAGCAGTACCAACCACCACCCTTGCGACGCCAGCATCAAAGAGCGCCTGAGCAGCAGCCATATTGCGAATGCCACCGCCAGTTTGAACAGGCACTGATACCCCTGCCGCTATCTGGGCAATGACATTTCTATTGACGGGCTCTCCTGTTCGCGCTGCATCAAGGTCAACAACATGAATCCATGGTGCGCCAGCAAACTCAAATGCGCGAG
>JBBDMQ010000242.1:0-3320 GCA_040878245.1 Microthrixaceae bacterium | reverse complement strand
ACATCGCAGGTCATCAAAGATGAGCCATTGGTCATAGCTCAGGCTTTGAGTAAAGGCCACGAGTTCGGCTGCTGGGCCAGTATCAAATCGCCCGTGCCAAAGTTGCTTTCGCTCCGAGGTCATGAGCTTTTTGATCCGGGTCCCTGCACAGCCGACCAGGTTTGTACGCCAAGTCCCCAAAGGCGCACAAACCCCTCTGAGTCTGCGTGACGGAATCGGTCGGCGGAGTCATAGGTTGCAAGGCCATAGTCGTAGAGCGAGTTGGGTGCTTGACGACCAACGACAACGCAGCGGTTTGGCTCAAGACGTAACCGAACATCTCCGGTAACAAACTCTTGAGAAGAATCAATAAAGGCATCTAGGGCTAAGCGCAGAGGAGAGAACCAGAGACCGTCGTACACCATCTCTGCATAACGATGCTCGAGGCGAATTTTCTCACGTTGTAAGTCGCGCTCCAAGGTAATGGCCTCTAGATCTGCATGAGCCATCATGATGGCAAGCGCTGCTGGGGCCTCATAAGTTTCACGGCTCTTAATACCAACGCGACGGTTCTCGACCATATCTAGACGACCCCAGCCATATGCGCCTACAACCTTGTTGAGGGTGGTGATGAGTTCGTGCAGTGGCAAAGTTGTTCCGTCAATCGCAGTCGGCACACCTTGGAAGAAAGACAGAGTAATTTCTCGTGGATCAGTTTCAGTGAGTTGTGTCATCTGCCAGACGCCGGCCGGCGGCTCGGCCCATGGGTCTTCCATCTCTCCACACTCAATAGCTCGCCCCCACAGGTTGTCATCGATTGAATAAAGCTTCTCTTTCGTTGCCCCAACCGGAATGTTGTGCAAGGCAGCGTATTCAATTGAATCCTCGCGACTAAACCCCCAATTGCGAACTGGTGCAATGAGTTCAAGATCGGGGGCTAACGCCATAGACGAGACCTCGAAGCGCACTTGGTCGTTACCTTTACCGGTACATCCGTGAGCAATTCCATCGGCGCCGTATTGACGAGCTAGTGCCACCTGATGCTTGACGATAAGTGGACGAGACAATGCAGATACAAGTGGGTATTGCTTCTCATAGAGCGCATTTGCCTTGATAATCGGAGCGAGATAATCCTCGGCGAACTCGGCACGAAGATCAAGTTGCTCATAAGCAATAGCTCCGGCGCCTAAAGCTTTTTCTCGGTTGCCCTCCAACGTTCCTTCTTGGCCTACATCTGCTGACAAACAGATCACCTCAAGACCCAGATTTTCGATCATCCAGCGCACTGCAACCGAGGTATCAAGACCCCCGGAATAGGCCAAAACCACTCGCTTTGCCATCAGAATTCTCCAATCATGTGTAGGTCTGTTGTCAACCCATTGAGGTTATAGAAATAGCTATACGTTTGAGGCATTAGGTCAGACCAGCTAGGTCATGTATCCGGTCGGCCACCGCTGGGCCTTGCCCTTGAGTAGAGATCAACAACAAGGTGTCATCTCCTGCGAGGCTGCCGATCACACCAACCACGCCTGCCCTATCAATTGCAGACCCCACTACGTGTGCAGAGCCTGGCGGCGTGCGGAGCACTACAAGGTCTCCAGAACGCTCGACTTCAACCACCCAGTCACCGAGCACTCTGCGCAGATGATCCTGCGGCGCTACTTGAGCCTTTGGCATTTCCGGGATGGCATAAGCAGTTTCGCCACCCGGAATTCGCACCTTGATCGCACCAAGTTCTTCTAAGTCGCGAGACACTGTGGATACGTTGACTTCTACCCCGATGGTGCCAAGCAACTCAACAAGATGAGCCTGATTCGTCACACGATGCTCTTCGAGGAGGCCTGCAATGAGATGTTGGCGTTGGGCCTTGTTTGTTCGGCTAGTCACGCTGCATCCTGCGCGAGAAGCCAGTGCATGAGACCACGGGCGGTGTGCATTCGATTCCAAGCCTGTTGCCAGACTCGGCTCTGTGGACCATCAAGTACCTGTTCGGTGACCTCATCATTTCGATGTGCCGGCAAGCAATGCAAAAAGACTGCATCGGGAGAGGCAAACGCCATAAGTTGCGCATTGACTTGCCAAGACGCAAAGGCCTGACTGCGAATAAGTCGCTCATCCTCTTGACCCATTGAGTACCACGCGTCTGTATACACAATGTGTGCCCCGTTCACTGCCTGTTGTGGATCTTCAATCAAGCTGAGGGGGGCATCTACTTTTTGAAACTGAGCGACCGTAGCGTCATCAAAGCCGTAACCCTTGGGACTTGAAACTCGGAACTCAATCCCAACGAGCCCACAGGCCAACCCAAGGGACCTTGCGACGTTATTGGCATCACCCACATAGGCAAGAGTGAGGTCACTGAATCCGCCGAAGGCCTGCCGAATAGTCAGCAGATCAGCAAGCGCTTGAACGGGGTGCGCTTCGTCGGACAGCAGGTTGATGACGGGCACTGTTGCCGAATCAGCAAGGCGCTGAAGTTTATGGTGCTCAAAGACACGAGCGCCGATGATTGATCCATAGCCTGAAAACAATCGACCGAGGTCTTCGGCCGACTCACGGGTGTCAATACCAATCTCTTCACTGCGCAGGGTGATGGGGTGACCTCCGAGTTGCACAACTGCCATTTCCATTGAGGTTCTGGTTCGTGCGGAAGGCTTCTCGAACAAAAGTGTTGCACCCTGCCCTGCAAGCACTGCATCAAGATCTGCCTGTTCGGAACGATCCAAAACCTGCAGAAGCTCAACAGAGGAAAGGTCATCAATCTCTAATAAGTTCCTCATGATGCTGCCCTTTCAGACTGCTCTGCTTGCAGTTCAAATAAAACCGATCCGATAGCCAGTGCGGCCTGGTTAATTTCCTCTTCTGAGATCAGCAAACTCGGGGCTAAACGAATTGCGGTTGGGGTAACTGCGTTTACTACCACACCTTGGTTGAGCAACTGTGCGGCAGCACGAGTAGCAGGAGCATCTCCAAGGAGTGCGCAGTCGAGTTCCACAGCGAGTAGCAACCCAAGCCCGCGCACCTGAACAACCTGATCAAGTTCTTGCAACTGTTGAACGATCTGAGCGCCCGCAAGTTGAGCCCGAGTCGGCACATCTTCCTGCTGCATAACTTGAAGAACTGCGCGTGCAGCAGAGGTGCTCAGAGGCTGGCCACCAAAAGTTGTTGCATGATCCCCGGGCTGAAAGGCGCCTGCAATCTGTGCCTGAGCCCAGCATGCGCCGATGGGAACCCCGTTACCCAGGGCTTTGGCCATGGTCACAACATCGGGCTGGACGTCCATCTGTTGAAATGCAAACCAACTTCCACAACGTCCTAGACCAGTTTGAACCTCATCAATC
>JBBDMQ010000241.1:0-3322 GCA_040878245.1 Microthrixaceae bacterium | reverse complement strand
AAGGAATGGGGAAGGACGAGAGTCTATGCGCGCTGTAGGGGCTGTTCGACCTCGGAGCTGATTTGACCGGTACTGCTTTGGGTCTGACAGATGAACGGTGCAGAACTGCGGTACTAGCAGAGCCCTAGCAGAGCCCCAGCAGCTCAGCCCTTGATAGAGCGAAGCAACTGCCTCGCAACGGTTGCGTTCATCTGGTAGACGACTTTTCCAGCCGCCTTCGTTGCTTGATGTACGACTCCACCGCCCGTTGATTCCTCAATGGTGTCGAGGCCTGCCACTACGGCATCTTTTGCTGCATCCGTAACCTTGTAACCCATGTTGGTCAAACCTTTGACAACATCTGACTGAGCGATGGGCTCAGGTGCCGAGGTAGCGATTATTCGCAATGCCTCCTTAGTGAGTTCAGCTCCTTGGCTCACGGCCTGAACGGCGCTTAGATTGCCCTGCTCTGTGCCCTCAATAGAGGCCAACCAGCGTCGTACTTTCACCAGAATCTCGCCGTTCGTCTCACCTTCAAAAGTCAAGGTTGGCATTGCGGACTCCGTTCACTCAGAGCGACATAGCTGTCGGTAGATACAACTTAGTGGCGCCGAGGCCCGCTCACAGCCTGAGAGGCAGATACCTCATGTGAGTTCCCCCTACCCGCTGCCCCTCACAGCCGTCCGGCCAGAGTGACTAGACTCAGCGCATGACGCCCCCAAATGAAGTTCCGGCAGGCGAATCGCTCCCCACGGGGACCTCAGCAGATCCGTTGTCTCGGTTCGGGCCTATGGGCCTCACCTTTGATGATGTCTGCCTGCTTCCCGCAGCATCAGATGTGATTCCTTCGCAAGTGTCGACCGCAACGCAATTGACGCCCAAAATCCGGCTTGCAATTCCATTGATGTCTGCAGCGATGGACACCGTGACAGAGGCGCGACTCGCAATTGCGATTGCTCGTGAGGGTGGCCTTGGCGTGATCCACCGCAACCTGTCTATTGAAGATCAGGTGATCGAGGTAGACAAAGTAAAGCGCTCTGAGTCAGGCATGATCGTTGACCCAGTCACCCTGCACCCCCATGATCTTGTTGGGTCTGCGCTCGACCTCATGGCGAAGTTTCGGATTTCGGGTGTGCCCATTGTCGATGAGTCCCATCGACTCGTCGGCATTTTGACCAACCGAGATCTGCGGTTCGAAGATGACCCAACTCGGCCGGTGTCAGAGGTCATGACTTCCGAGGGGCTCATCACCGCAGCCCAAGGCACGACCCTTGAAGAGGCACAAGAGATTTTGGGGCGTCACCGCATAGAGAAACTGCCAGTGGTAGATGCAGATGGCCGAATCACGGGGCTTATCACGGTCAAGGACATTTCAAAAAAGTTGAAATACCCTCATGCCACGAAGGACGAGCAAGGTCGGCTTCGATGTGCTGCCGCCGTTGGGGTTGGAGAGGACTCACTCGATAGGGCCCGAGCACTAGTAGAGGCTGGTGTTGACCTGATCGTGGTTGATACGGCGCACGGACACTCGCTAGGTGTTCTTGAGGTGGTTCGAAAGATCAAAGCCAACCTAGCTATCGAGGTTGCGGCCGGGAACATCGCTACTGGGTCTGCGGCCGCCGCATTGATTGATGCAGGCGCTGACGCAATCAAGGTTGGAGTTGGACCAGGATCAATCTGCACCACAAGAATTGTTGCGGGCGTTGGGGTGCCTCAACTCACCGCAGTATTCGAGTGCGCAAGAGTTGCAGCGGCACATGGTGTTGGCGTGATTGCAGATGGTGGAGTCAGATTCTCTGGCGACATCGCCAAAGCAATCGGTGCTGGAGCCGATGTGATCATGGTTGGCAGCCTGCTAGCGGGAGCCGACGAAACCCCTGGTGAGATTGTGTTGTCCAAAGGCGAGCGTTATAAGACGTATCGGGGCATGGGCTCTTTGGGGGCGATGAGCGCACGCTCCTACTCAAAGGATCGCTACTTTCAAGATGGCGTTGAGTCGACCGAAAAAGTAGTACCCGAAGGAGTCGAGGGACGGGTTCCTTATAAGGGAGAAGCTCAAAAAATCTTGTACCAACTCGTGGGAGGGCTGCGGTCTGCCATGGGTTACTGCGGAGCGCACACAATTCCCGAATTACAACAAGGGGCACAGTTTGTGCGGATGAGCCCGGCCGGTCTACGTGAAGCACACCCGCACGACGTCACCATCACAGCAGAGGCTCCGAATTACTGGATGTAGTTGAGCCAAGAGCCAGAGGGCTCTTTTACAGCGCTACAACCGAAACTGGTTCGAGCGATGCGATGTTGTCGCCAGTGCCGAGTTGCCCATTGGAGTTGTCACCCCAACACAATGCTGCACCGTTGCTCCTCAGCACGCAGGTATGACTGTCTCCTGCAGAAATTTGCGCAAGCCCAATTAACCCAATCACCGCCTGCGGTGTTGAGTTGGCTACAGCGGTTCCATCACCGAGTTGCCCGCCCGCATTGTTTCCCCAGCAAGCTGCGGCGCCTCCACCAGCTATGACGCAGGCATGTTCACCACCGGCATCAATTGAACTCACCGCCGATAATCCAATAACAGCTTGAGGCGTATTGGCGAGGCGTGGGACGGGTGGCGGGTCACCCTCGACCGGTGGGGGTGGCAAATACACGCCATCACCGAGCTGCCCGTAGAAGTTATCTCCCCAGCAAACGGGCAGACCAGTCGTTCTATTGGCACAGGTTGAGGTTGCTCCAGCCACTACCGAGGTGGCATTGAGTAGACCAACCACTGCCCCAGCCACGTTCTCATTTAAGAAGGTTCCGCGGCCCAATTGGCCATTGAAGCTATCACCCCAACAAGAGACCGCACCGGTGTTGATAAGTGCGCAGGTGTGTGACTCACCAGCTGTAACAGTTACGGCGCCGACGAGCACAGCGACACTTCTAGGAGTGGGTGCAGAGGTATTTCCGCCAGTACCAAGTTGACCGCTAAAATTATCTCCCCAGCAGGCGACTTTTCCGGTGGACTTCACTGCACATGTGTGATCTCCGCCGGTTGCGAGTGCTGTCACGCCGGTCAGGTTAAACACCTCTACTGGCACAGAGCTACTGGTCTCGCTACCGTCTCCAAGTTGACCAGAGGAGTTGTTTCCCCAGCAGTTGACTAGCTGTGTTGCAAGGAGGGCACAAGTATGAAATCCGCCTGCCGCTATTGCGGTAACGCCCGAAAGTCCAGCAACCTGAACCGGAATTGAAGAAGATGAATTTGTTCCATTACCAAGCTGCCCAAGCGAGTTGTTGCCCCAGCAGCGCACCGTGGCATTAGGGCGAAGAGAGCAAGTGTGCTGCCGACCAGATGCCAGAG
>JBBDMQ010000240.1:0-3347 GCA_040878245.1 Microthrixaceae bacterium | reverse complement strand
GCTCATATCGTGATCGACTAACAGAACGTTAACTCCACGTTTTGGGAGCTGTTTAAGCAGCTCAGCTAGTTCGGCAGTCTCGGTCGGGTCAAGTCCGGCGGCCGGCTCATCAAGGAGAAGCAATTGAGGCTCCGCCACAAGCGCACGCCCTACTGCAACGAGATGCCGCTGCCCGTTCGACAAGTTCTCTGTACGCTCCTCAGCACAAGCCTCAAGGCCAATCATGTTGAGCGTCTGATTGACCACCCTGTCACCCCCTCGCTTCTGCCAGAACGCATCTGTCAGCGTGTCAAACCATGTCGGGGTGGCTGCCGCAACGCGAAGATTGTCTCGCACCGTAAGGTCATCAAAGAGCTCAAGTGACTGAAAGGTGCGGCCAAAACCAAGTCGTACCCTCGCTTGCGGCGAGCAACGATCAATCGAACGCCCCAAAAACTGCACATGGGTAAATGCCGAGCTGCGATCGCTAGGTGCGGTGAAACCAGTGAGTGCATCTATGCAAGTGGTCTTGCCAGCACCGTTCGGTCCAATCAGTCCGACAATATTGCCCTCAGCTACTTCAAAACTCACTGAGCTCAGCGCTAACACTCCTCCGTAACGGACACTCAAGTCACGGACCCTCAAGATAGGTTCACTCATGAGGAGTCCCAGCTGCCTGATTCGCCGCTGCACTGACTGGCGCTGCACTGACATGCGAGCTCGGCGCTGTGTTGCGTAACAGTTTCTGCAACCGCTTCGCCCCCTTACTGAAAGCCCCAGTAACTCCGTCGGGGGCAAAAATAGCCATAGCTATCAAGGTCAAACCGCTGATCGCAAATACATAATTCCCGGCTTGGCCGCCGGTACCACCATTTGCCAGAAGTGTCAGAAGCCCTGCCTGGGCCAATAAGCCCGCTACTAACGCTCCCCCGATGCTTGCAATTCCTCCAAGGTAAGTCAGAGCCAAAGCGACTAAAGCACCAATCACCATAAATGTATTGGTGGATAGAGTCGATGTGGAATAGGCCAGCAGCACCCCGGCTAGCCCAGCAATAAACGAAGAAACGGCAAAGGCCCCGATCTTTGACCTGCCCACGTTGATTCCAGCTGCTGCAGCTGCACGCTCGTTTGAGCGAACGGCAAGCCAACGCAGCCCTGTGCGGTTTCTTCGCAGATTTGCAACCATCAGGCAACACAGGGTGAGAACCCCTAGGACAAAAAATCCAAAGATTGGCCGAAAGTTCTCGGCGCCACGAGCAGAGATTCCGAAGTCCACGCCAAACAGAACTGGTCGAGGAGCCGACCTTCCGGCCACTCCTCCAGAAAATGCCTGACTCGAAAGAACTAACTGCTCAAGAGCAACAGCCATAGCCAGCGTCGCAATCGCCAAACTCATGCCCCGCACACGGGCAGCAGGAAGTGCCACAATCACACCAACTCCAGTAGCAACCAAAGTTGCAAAGATCACAGCTACCGGAAAGGGAAGTCCGTCATTGGCAAGATTGATCACGGTGAACCCCGCCACTCCAGCGAACGCTAATTGGGCTAGCGAAATTTGTCCGAGATAGCCGCTAATCACCACCACAGACAGAGCCAACAAAGCGCTCACCATGGTCACAATCAGAGCCTGACGGTAGGGGGCGTCAAAGCGCAGCAGGGCAATCGATGACAGAGCAACAAGACCGAAAGTCCACAGGGTGACATGCCGGGGCGTGGGTGACGCTGGAAGTCTTTTGTCAATCAGATAGGCCCGATCTGGCAGAGAATCGCCACGCCACACCAGAGCAATCAGAACAATGATGACGGGCACTGCTTGTTGCATGCCTGTTCGCGGAATCCAATCGGGAATCCAAGAGGTGCTGGGCTTGACGGTGTAGCCCAAAATGACGGCCTGCATCATGCCAATGCCCAGCCCAGCGCAGGTCGCCACGGTAAATGAACTCAGCCCGCCAAGCAACGCTGCCGCTAGCGCGGGCAATACCAACAAGCTTGTGGTGATCGGGTCGAGTCCAGAGATTGGCTCAATCAAGATGACTGCGATACCAGCAATCACGGTGGCAACCATTGAATTGATGAGACCAATGCGGTCTGGCGAAATACCAATCAGCATCGCTCCCTTCTGGCTGCTTGCAGCTGCGCGGGTTTGCAATCCGAATTTGGTGAAGCGAAACAGAGCAGCGAGTCCTGCCGTAGCAAGAACTACAAACAGAACTAACAAGAGTCTGTTTGCAGTGACTGCTGTGCCCCAAAAGCGTACTGGCTGCTCGGGCAGCACTGGCAGGCGCACAACTGTTGCGGCGCTTCCTGCACGAAAATTCAGTCGAATTACTTCCTGCAGGTAAAGCATTAGTCCGAGAGATGCAACCACGCTAGCTAGCGCAGGGGCTCGTCTGAGGGGTCGAAACACCAGCCAATATGTGGCAGCTCCTAGCGCTGATGCCAACACCACTGCCATGAACAACGAGGCAAAAAGCGTGGGCGTTGCAAGCAGGTGGATTCTTGAGGGAATGCCGATCACCGGAAGGATGAGGTCGCCATTTTCCCGAAACTGAAAGTAGGCAAACGCTATGTACATTCCCATCGCAGCAAAAGCGAAGTTAATAACTCCCGTGGCACGGTTCGTCAGGACAAGTCCAAGCGCAAGCGCTGCTACGACAGCGCCGCCTCCAAGACCAGCCAAGATATAGCCCAGATACTCGCCAATCACGAGGGCGGCTCAACCCATCCCGTAAATCTTGCCAACGTCCACCCAAGTGCCGATCTGGTTGAGCTGCCGATCAGTCATCTCTCCCAGCATCTGCTGAGGGGCACATACCGCCGGCAGATTCTTGAACTGTTTGCCGTCACAGGTATACGGGTGACCCATAAAGCTCGAGGCATTGACTTTGCTACGAAACTCCTTTGTCACGCTGTCAGAAGAAATCCCGTCTGCTCCAAGCTCGCTCAGAACCACATAAAGATTCATAAATGCCCGGAAGGTGACTGTGGCTGCGCCCACTGCATCAAGTCCTTTGCCGTACTCAGCAATGACAGCGTTATACAGATTGGTATCTGGATCTGGGTTTGTGCGGCTAATTGGCCCCTCGACATTAAAAATTGACCCTTCGGAATCTGCTGCTGGTACTCCGGCAACAATCTTCGGAGCAGCGCAAGCACCCGTATAAAAGGTCTGCGCCTTGATACCCGCTGTAGCAATTCCTTCGAAGGCTGCGGTGCAGCCAGTGTCTGCAGTCAGAAGGAGCACTGCGTCGGGATTCCCCGCAGCGACAACTTGAATAGCTGAGCTCAGATCGGTTTCTAGAACTGGATAGGGCACCATCTGGATTTGGGTGACTCCCAACTTTTCTAATGTTTGCTTTCCATAGTTG
>JBBDMQ010000239.1:0-3389 GCA_040878245.1 Microthrixaceae bacterium | reverse complement strand
CTGTCCCGTGACGCACTCCACAAGTAACAAGGCCAGCGAATAAACATCTGACCGGCCATCAAGTCGACGACCCAATGCTTGTTCGGGCGATGCGTAGCGGGTGCTGCCAGCGAGCGATCCACTCGGCTCTGTCCATGAGGCCTCTGCGAGTGCCCGAGCTAGACCAAAATCTGCGAGCCTTAGGCGGGCCTCCTCGTCGAACAGCAGATTTCCGGGTTTCACATCTCGGTGAACAAGCCCCCGCAAATGCGCATGAGCGAGTGCACGCGCTGTTTGAAGTCCAACTACGAGAGCCTGCGAGTGACTCAGCAATCCATGTTGATCAAGCATTGACCGCAGGCTGCCGCCTCCCAGATACTCAGTAACCAAATAGGGAACCAGTACGCCCTGAGAGGTGTCTTCCCCCCAATCAAACACAGACACGATATTGGGGTGGTTAAGAGCCCCTGCTGCTCGAGCCTCGGCGCGAAAACTCTGCAAGAAACCTTGGTCCTCTGCCAAGGCTTCATGTAAGAGCTTCACCGCAACTCGCCGCTTCAGCTGAGCATCGATAGAGAGGAACACTCGCGAGGAAGTGCCAGTTCCGACTGGGGCCGCCAAGCGGTATCTGTCGCCGAGCACTCGACCAGTCTCATCGGTCATGCGAGGGGACGTCACAAAATCATTCTACAGCCGCTACCACTACAGGTCCGGTACAAGCTAAACCTTTGGGTGATGAGTGAGATCGAAACCCCTCCCGCAAGTCTTCCTCGCCTTGAGCTGAAAGACTGGGCTCGCAAAATATTCATTACTTTCCTAATAATCGGCGCAATTGTCGGAATCTTCCTGACTGGTAAATCTGCCACCACCGGGATGGACAGCACCTCTCAAAATCTTCCGAATTCGGTGGAACGTCTTCTTCCCGCCTCTGGAGACGAAGTGTTGAGGCAGGCTCAAGTTGGTCTGGACCTAGCCGAGGGCTACAAGGCCACGCTCAGCATTAACGGTACCGAGATCCGAACAGCCGAGGACGGCTTGATTACCGATCTTGGAACAGGGCAGGTGTTGTATCAACCAGGCCCAGACAAAGTTGTAGAAACCCTAAACTCAGGCCAAAACTGCGTGATTGCCATGGTGTGGGATGAACTCGAGGTTGAGTCCACTGCAATCCCAGTCTCTTGGTGTTTCGACGCAACCTGAGATGGCTGAAGAAACTTGGGTCTTCAGGATTTTGGTACGCCCGTAAGTTGATGCAGTTCATCAATCGCACGAGGCATATCCGTTCGCTTTGTTCCAATCAGTACCGAGGCGATTCCAAGCTGTGAGGCTGCAGCCACGTTGCCTGGCGCATCGTCAATAAAAACAGCCTCGGACGCGCTCACACCAAGCCTCTTGAGAGAGAGTTCAAAGATGCGGGGGTCAGGTTTACGAAGGCCCACGAACGAAGAGTCGACGACGTCGTCAAATAATTCGTCGAGGGGAAGCATCGGCCTCCAAAAATCGGCGAACTCCTGAGCATTATTCGTGAGAATTGAGGTTGCCAAACCGGCGGAGCGAGCTGCTCGCACAAAGTCCACCATCTCTTCGCGCACCCCTCCACCGCCAAGAGCCATCAGTAACTCAAACGGGTCAAGTAGCGGACCACCTTGTGCAGTTGAGGCTTGCATAATCAGTGCTCGTGCCTCCTCTAGGGGAATCTCTCCTCGTTCTAGGCGGTGCCAAGCATGATCAGTGTCGAGCTCATAGGAGCCAAAGACAATCTCGAGCATCAACGCGGGATCTACATCAAGCGAAGCTGCGGCAGTCACGGCTGCGTCGAACGGTGAGTCAACAAACACGCCGCCAAAATCGAAGATGGCCGCACGAATGGTCATGTTTCTGCCTCCTGCTCAAGTGAAAAATTCGGGAGTTCGCCCGACTCAAGTAGCTCTACGAACTGTGCTTCATTCAGCATCGGGATCTGCAGTTCCTGAGCCTTTGTCAGCTTTGAGGCCCCAGGCTCAGCTCCGAGAACTACCGCGAAAGTCTTTGAAGACACACTTCCAGGAGCGGTCCCGCCGCGCTCCTTGATGGCCGCAGCTGCGGAGTCTCTCGAGAAACCCACAAGCGAACCAGTAACGACAACTCCCTTGCCAGAGAGGGTTTGGGTAAGGAGTGACCGCTCGGGCCCAACGGTGTTGACGCCTGCAGCGACTAGGCGGCCAACGATGTCTTGGTTCGACGGTTCGGCAAAGAAATCGGATACTGACTGCGCAGTGACGGGACCGACTCCCGATACGGCCGACAGATCTTGAATACTCGCTGCCATGATGGCTTCGAGACTGCCAAAAGCTGAAGCGATGACCTGCCCACCCGACGCGCCGAGATGCAAAATATTAAGGCCGAATAAGAGGTTCCCAAGCGGCCTAGATCGCGAGCTTGAAATTGCCGCAAGCAGTTTCTGCGCCGAAAGTTGTTTGTAGCCCGGAAGCTGCAAAATTGCTTCGGCTTGCAGCGCATAAATGTCAGCAACATCGACAATCAACCCGAGTTCAAGGAAGCCTGCAATCAGTTGTTCACCGAGCCCGTCAATATCCATTGCGCCGCGAGACGCGAAGTGACAAATACTTGCCCAGCGTTTTTGTGGACACTCCACATTGAGACACAGATGCTGCGCCTCTCCCTCGTGACGAGTGAGAGGCTGCCCACACGAGGGGCAATTGGCGGGGAATGTCCACTCGGGCAGACCCTCGGGACGCAGTTCGAGCACTGGTCCAACCACTTCAGGGATCACATCTCCAGCTTTACGCAGCACAACGGTATCTCCGGGACGAACATCTTTGTGACGGACTTGGTCCTCGTTATGTAGCGTCGCTAACCCGACGTTTGATCCGCCCACAAACACGGGCTGCAACACCGCAAAAGGAGTGGCTTTACCAGTTCGACCAATGGACACTTGTATGTCGAGCAAGGTGGTGGTGCGCTCCTCAGGGGGGAGCTTAAAAGCAATTGCCCAGCGGGGCGCTTTGGCAGTGGCACCTAAGGCTTGTTGAACCTTCAGGTCATTTATCTTTATGGCCACGCCGTCGATTTCATAGGGAAGCTCGTGCCGGTGCTCAATCCAATGAGCACAGAACTCGTAGACACTGTCGAGATCTTCAACGACTTTGGTCTCTTTGTTGACGGGGAGTCCCAAAGTGGCAAGCCAAGCGAGCGCCTCAGAATGCGAAGGCGGCTCCTCTGCGCCAACTATCTCTCCGAGTTGATAGCACCACCAAGCCAACCCTCGAGATGCAGTGACCTGCGGGTCTTTCTGGCGTAAGGAACCAGCACCGGCATTTCGGGGATTTACCGGCACAGGTCGAGGGCGGTTGCCTTTAGCGAGAAGCTCTTGATTTTCGGCAATCACTCGCCCTTGAAGCGCCTCGAAT
>JBBDMQ010000238.1:0-3409 GCA_040878245.1 Microthrixaceae bacterium | reverse complement strand
CTGTGCTGTTAGCCAGACGTGTAAGGCTCGGTCATGTTCATGCCTTTGAACCCATCCCCGAGAACTTCCGGGCACTGACGCGACTCGTGAATCATTTCAAACTCACGAACGTGAGCTTGCATCACATGGCGCTGGGCGCAAGTTCGGGGCAGCTAGAGATGGTGATGCCCGAACAGCACAACGTTCGCATGCAGGGACTCTCACACGTGGTGCAACCTGGCCAAGAAGTCGATGGTCGGCGCTATAGCGTTCCTCAGGAGCGCCTCGATGACCTTGACCTTCTCCAAGGAGTGCAGGTGGACGGCATCAAGATCGACGTTGAGGGATTTGAGCAGTTCGTCTTTGCGGGTGGCCAGGAACTGCTTGAGCGATGTAAGCCTGTGGTTTATGCCGAACTTGTTGAACCAGAAAATCGAATCGTGTCCTGTGAACTGTTCGAAAACCTTGGCTATACGGTGAGCGTGGCTCACAAAACGCAGATTGTTCCACTTGATCCAACCAAGCATCAATCTCATAATTTGTACTTGATTCCGCCTTCAACCTGACGGTTCTACACTTCACGCGGTACCGTATCGGTACGCAGTCGCGGGTAGTTCAATTGGCAGAACGCCTGACTTTGGATCAGGAGAGTGCAGGTTCGAGTCCTGCCCCGCGAGCAATGAGTTGGCAGTTATGAATTCTTCATCAGATACCCCGCCGCTCTCGGCAATTATTTTGGCCGCAGGAGAGGGCAGTCGAATGCGGTCGGAGCGACCGAAGCCGCTGCATCGCCTTTGTGGGCGACCGATGCTGATGTACGTGCTGGATTCACTCACTCAAGTTCGTCCGCAGATTGCAGTCATAGTTGTTGGTCACAAAGGTGATTGGGTGACCAAGAAGGTTCAGGAACACTCGCAAGACATTGCCGTGGAGTTTGTAGAACAACAGGTGCAACGCGGAACTGGAGACGCCACCCAAGTGGGATTGGTGGGACTAGAAGATGACTCCGAGGAAGAAGACGTTCTTGTACTTCCCGGAGATGCTCCGCTGCTCAGGCCCGAAACTATTGCTGGACTTGTTCAACAGCATCGCAGGACTGGTGCAGCAGCCACGATGCTCACTGCTTTACTTGATGACCCAAGTGGGTATGGTCGAGTTCTCCGGGGCAAAGAAGACCGGGTTGTGCGCATTGTCGAACAGCGTGATGCTACTGATGAGGAACTTCTCATCTCCGAAATCAATACCTCGATCTACGTGTTTCGCCGAAGTCTATTAGCCCCGGCTTTGCGTCGAATTGAGCCAGACAACAGCCAAGGCGAGTATTACTTGACCGACGTTGTAGACGTGCTGAACTCGGCCGGACATAGGGTCGAAGCAGTAGAGGTGGCGGACTCTGCAGAAGTTCAGGGCATCAATGACCGAGTTCAGCTAGCTGCGGCAGAGGCCGAACTCCGGCGGCGCACCAACGACGGTCTGCTTCGGTCAGGAGTGACCATGGTTGATCCAACGGCGGTCTATGTAGACACAACAGTGTCGATCGGCACGGATGTGACGCTGTTTCCTGGAGTGATTCTGCAGGGCAGCACGGTGATAGGCAGTGGAAGCGAGATTGGGCCGAACACCCGATTGGTAGACACCATCGTTGGAGACGGATGTGTAGTGCAAGCATCCACAGCAGTGAATGCCCGAATTGGTGAGCGCTGCGTGCTTGGACCATACGGGTCGCTTTCTACCGGCGATCAGATTGCGTCAGACACGGTCACCGGACCGTTCTACACTGCAGGTTCTGAACTCTGAGAGTGCCGTTCAGGCTGGCGTAGTTGGGCAGTCACTGGCGCTCCACAACATGGGGAGGCACACCATGGAACTTGTCACCAAAAAACGCTTAACTATTGTTGCGGGTCGGGTGAACCAAGAGCTCGCCCAAGAAGTGGCTGAGCGCCTCGGTTTGGGCCTTGCACCCTTACCCATCGCCGAGTTTGCCAACGGCGAGATTCACTGTAAGTACGGCGAATCTATTCGGGGCGCCGACCTATTTATCTTTCAGAGCCACTGCTCAACCTCAGAGATGTCGGTCAACGACGCTCTGATGGAACACCTCATTATGGTGGATGCCGCCAAGCGTGCATCGGCTAAACGAATCACTGTTGTTGCACCCTTCTACGGCTATGGCCGGCAGGATCGCAAAGCCGAGGGCCGCGAACCGATTACTGCCAAGCTTCTTGCGAATATGTTTGAAGTGGCCGGAGCCAAGCGCATTATCAGCGTTGATCTGCACTCCGGTCAGATCCAAGGATTTTTCGATGGCCCCGTAGATCACCTGACCGCAATGCCGGTGTTGGTCGACTGGATGTCTAACAATCTGCCCGAAGACTTGGTTGTGGTTTCCCCAGATGCTGGGCGAGTCAAGGTTGCGGAACGCTATGCAAACCAACTTCATGCCGACCTTGCCATCGTCCATAAGCGTCGAGTGCGCGGCGAGAAGAACACCGTCGAGGCCAAAGAGGTCGTGGGTGAGGTTGCTGGCCGAACTTGTGTGCTGATCGACGACATGATCGATACAGCTGGCACTATTTGTGCAGCAGCGGAGCAACTCGTTGAGCGTGGCGCGACTGCCGTCTACTGCGCCGCCACCCATGGGGTGTTCTCCGGTCCAGCAATCGACAGACTCAAGAATTCAGTCATCGAAAAAGTTGTTATTACCAACACCCTGCCGTTACCGCCAGAAAAACGTATCGACAAGATTGAAGTGCTGTCTGCGGCTGGGATTATTGCTGACGCAATCGATGCAGTCTTTGAAGACACTTCGGTTTCAGAGATTTTCGACGGGCAAAATCAGAGCTGATCACGAACAACCTAACTGTGCCGCCACGCAGGGAACCCCTGTAAGTAGAACTGCAGCCTTTCTCTGTCTGGCAATGCTTGAGTGTCAAGAACTACACTTTGCCCCTTCAGCACAGAACTTTTTGTGGGATCACCCCGCATCTGCAGGCTCAGGAGTCACGTTATGTCCGAGGTAACCCTCACCGCCGAATCAGGTCGAACAACAGGAACACCCGCATCGCGGCGTGCCCGCCTTGTGAATTCAGTGCCGGGAGTGGTCTACGGCGCAGGCCAGCCCGCAATCTCGATCTCCATTCAGCGAAGCGATCTGCGGCGGGCCATGACCACTGATGCAGGCAGCAACGCTTTGGTATCTCTGACTGTTGATGGAAACTCCACTGATCAGGTCCTTGTTCGTGAAATTCAGCGTCACCCTGTTCGTCGTGATGTAACTCATATCGACTTCATGCGTATTGACCCAACCAAGCCAGTAGAGCTTGAAGTTCCCATTATTTTGGTTGGTGAGGCAAAGCAGGTCACAGTGAACGGCGGCATGACTGAACAGCGCCTGAACAAGCTCAAGGTGCGAGTTCGTCCAGATGCGATC
>JBBDMQ010000237.1:0-3442 GCA_040878245.1 Microthrixaceae bacterium | reverse complement strand
TGATCGCTTTATCCTGAGTCCAGGGCATGCATCCGTGCTCCTGTATTCCATGCTGTATCTGACTGGATGCGAACTCGAACTTGATGATCTGAAGCAGTTCCGTCAGTGGGGTTCAGCAACACCAGGTCACCCCGAGGCAAATCACACCGCCGGAGTTGAAGTCACTACTGGCCCCCTAGGACAAGGCTTTGCCAACGGAATAGGCATGGCAATTGCAGAGCAATCACTTCGGGCAAGATTTGGTGCGGATGTCTGTGATCATCACATCTACGCGATTGTTTCAGACGGTGACCTTTCAGAGGGGTTGAGCCACGAGGCCGCCTCGCTAGCGGGCCACTTGGGCCTTGGCAAAATCGTCTATATCTACGACGATAACCACATCACCATTGATGGCCCGACCGAGCTCTCGCTCACAGATAACGCTGCAGAGCGATTCCGTTCCTACGGTTGGCATGTCGTCGAACTTGGCGATGCCTCGGAAAATCTTGACGCTATTGAAGGAGCAATCAATGAAGCCCGTGAGGTTCTTGATCGTCCTTCTCTGGTCATTCTTCGCAGCCACATTGGCTTTCCCTCGCCAGAACTCACCGATTCACCAGCCGCTCATGGCTTAGCTTTCGATGCAGCCGCAATTGCGAGTGCAAAAGAAGTCATGGGCTTACCCCTTGAGTCGTTCTATGTGCCGAACGAGGTCCTGCAGATGTATCGCGAAGCAGGTGCGCGCGGAGCGGTACTACGTGCCGAGTGGAATCAACGCTCGCAAGCCGCTCTCAGCGGCCGAGAGGCCGAATGGGAGGCAACCCTTGGTGCCTCTGGTCTGCCAGGTTGGCAGGACTCTTTGCCTGTGTTTGAAGTTGGCGAGAAACCCGCAACTCGGGTGGCATCTCAGCAAGTACTCAATGCAATCTTCGAACAGGTACCTGGGATTATGGCTGGCGGAGCCGATCTCACCGGAAACGTTGGTTTGACCCTCAAGAATCAAACTGTGCTTTCCGCATCAGAGCCGGCTGGGCAACAGATCTTCTTTGGGGTCAGAGAAAATGCAATGGGCTCAATTTTGGTTGGCGCAGCTCTTCACGGGGGTGTGCTTCCAGCAGGTGGAACCTTTTTGGTCTTTGCGGACTACATGAGACCAGCTGTTCGCCTCGCTGCACTATCCGCAGCGAAAGCGGTGTTTGTTTGGTCGCACGACTCCGTAGGAGTTGGGGAGGATGGGCCAACGCACCAACCGACAGAGCACGTCATGTCCTTACGTCTGATCCCAGACCTCACCGTGCTACGACCAGCCGACGGCAATGAAGTTTCGGCAGCTTGGAAAGTCATCATCGAAGGTTCGGGTCCATGTGCTCTCATTCTCTCTCGCCAGAACACGCCGGTCCTTGCTGGCACAAAGGAGCTAGCAGAGGGCGGAGTGGCCAGAGGCGGCTACGTACTTCTGGATTCTCCTGATCCAGTGGGAATCCTCCTCGCAACTGGAACTGAGGTTGCAGTTGCCATTGACGCAGCGAAAATTTTGCTTGCTGAAGGGGTATCAATCCGCGTGGTCTCACTGCCAAGCTGGGAGCTCTTCGAGGCACAGAGCAGTGAGTACAAGACTTCGGTACTACTGCCAGGATTACCAGCGGTTTCCGTAGAGGCCGGAGTCACCTTGGGATGGTCACGCTACGCCTCCGCGAGCGTCGGTATCGACCGATTCGGGGCATCCGCTCCAGGGAATCGAGTGTTAGAGGAACTCGGAATCAATCCAAAACACGTTGCTCAGGTGCTGCGCGAACAGCTCTGAATTCGAAGCAGCGCATAGAGTGACCGCCATGTCAAAGCTTCATGAGTTGTTTGAGCTTCAGGGTCAGAGTCCATGGTTAGACAACCTGCGACGCGAATGGTTGCTCTCTGGAGAGATTCAAGCGTGGATTGATGCCGGCGTACGAGGCATCACCTCGAACCCTTCGATCTTCCAAAAAGCTATTGAGTCAAGTGAGGCCTACACCGAGCAGTTAGCCGAATTGGTTGCTCAGGGTGCCTCTGTTGAGGACTCCTACTGGTCGCTCGTCTTGCAAGATATCGAGTCCGCTCTGAGTTTGCTTCGCCCGATCTTTGATGAATCAAACGGTGGGGACGGGTTTGTCTCACTCGAAGTAAGCCCTCTGCTTGCTCATGACACTCTCGGTACCAAAACCCAGGCTCGATCCTTGTGGAGTCGTGTTAACGAACCCAATCTGTTGATCAAAATTCCGGCAACACTAGGGGGCCTTGAGGCCATCTCCGGGATGACAGCAGAGGGCATCAGTGTCAATGTGACTCTCATTTTTAGCTTGGAGCGCTACGCCAGCGTGATGGAAAGCTACATCTCGGGCCTGGAGCAGGCGCTACTCACTGGTGAAACTGACCTGTCTCACATCAGTTCCGTGGGTAGTTTTTTTATCAGTCGCGTCGACACCGAGGTGGACCGGCGACTCATGACCCTAGGCACCCCGGAGGCCATGGCACTGCGGGGCACTGCCGCTGTCACTCAAGGACAGTTGGCATTCGCTGCCTTCGCCGAAACATTTGATGGCCCCCGCTGGGAGCGTTTAGCTGCACATGGTGCCAGAGTTCAGCGCCCTCTCTGGGCATCAACCTCTGCAAAAAGTCCCGATCTTCCAGACACCCTGTACGTTGACTCGCTCATTGGTCCCGACAGTGTGAACACCCTGCCGGATGCCACCCTTCTTGCATTTCAAGACCACGGGACAGTGCTCCGGACAGTCGATGTAGATGTTGCCGAGGCTCGGCGTCACTGGGAGCGCTTAGGAAACTTTGTAGATCTTGAAGACGTGGCACGAGTGCTCGAAGCCGAGGGTGTGATGGCTTTCGAGAGGAGCTTTGTGGAGTTGCTTGATGTACTCCGAGTTCGCTGTGAGGCGCTTACCTCTGAGATGGTTCGCAATCTGAACTGAGTTGGTTCAGATAACGAACTCAGCTACTGTGCCGGAATGACAGCAGCGTTCAATCATGCAGGATCAGAAGTTGCACAACCTCTCGCCCAAGACTCACGACTACTTGCTGGGTGCTCAATTGAGGCAGCGCTAGAAATTGTTCGTGACCGTTGGACCATCCTGATTCTTCGCAATGCATTTCGGGGGATTCGAAGGTTTGATGATCTTCGCAAAGACTTAGACATTCCACGAGCCATCTTGGCCGATCGTTTGCGGTCACTTGTGGAAAGCGGCGTGCTTATCAAGCGGCAGTATCAAGAGCGCCCAGAGCGATTCGAGTATCGACTCACCCCCATGGGCATGCAGCTTTCTCCCATTCTGGTTTCTCTGATGCAGTGGGGTGATCGATGGCTATCTGGCGAAGAAGGCCCGCCCCGTGTGTTGGTTCATGAACCGTGTGCAACTGAAATTGATATGAGCTTTTATTGCTGGACCTGCCAAGAGGCTTTCTCCCCCACTCAGATCAG
>JBBDMQ010000236.1:0-3442 GCA_040878245.1 Microthrixaceae bacterium | reverse complement strand
CAACTCGAATCGGCGATCAGTGACCTTCGCCGTGCCGCTCCGGGCGCCATCATTGTGATTCTTGGCGACCCATCACTGCGTTGGGCACTCTCCGAAGCAGATAAAGAGTTGCTTGATGACTGGATCAACCATCAACAAGTGGTTTTGGCGCCCGCAGGAACCATCGGGGGTCATGTTGGCTTTATCGCAGCCGCAGCCCGAAAAGCCGAGTTTCTTTCCATGAAACCAGTGGTGATTACTGATCGCGCCGTTCCCAACTGCCCCATCGCCCGGATCAGACGAGTAAATGACCGCTGGATGTTTGATCTTGAGAATGCGAGCGTGACTCAAGTGGTTTCTTCCAAAGGTGCCCAGCGTCAACGCCGTCGACCATCAGCGCCGAAGGCGTAGCTCACACTTCCCCCAGGCCATCCCGATGTAGAGCAGCACGAACAGCGGCAGATTCGGTCACGCTCGCTAACAGGTTCTCTGCAGGAATTGCAGCAGCCCACTTTGTTTGGAGAGGCAGCTCCCCAGCCCAGATAGGCAACGTAATATCCTCCGGCTCTTCCTCGGTAGGTCCACCAGTCCGGATCTTTGCCGAGGCCTGATCAATCCTCAGCGAAAGCACGGTGGTTTGACGCAGCTCCACTTCAGAGGGCTGACGAGACTCCTCCCATCGGCCAGGCAGTAAGTGATCGCTAATAACTTTGAGAGCTTCTAATTGCTCGGCTGCTTCTACGCGATGAGCACGACCAAAAATAACCACAGAGCGGTAGTTCATTGAGTGCAAGAACGCTGACCTCGCAAGTACCAAGCCGTCCACCAACGTCACTTCCACGGAGCAGTCCACTCCATCTGCAAGATTTCTCATGAGTCGGCTGGCAACTGATCCGTGCAAAAAGAGCTCATCTCCCTGTCTGCCAAACAGGGTAGGAATCACCACGGGTCGGCCATCAGCAGCAATAATGCCAACATGAGCTAAGAATGCTGCGTCGAGCACCTCATAGATGTGCTGTCGCGAATAAGTCGCTAAATGAGCTTCACGACGAACCGTACTCTGAGCGGAATCCGGGACTGATTCAAGATCTGCGCTGCCTTCAACCATGGCAGAACACTACTGCTAGTGGGTCTTCTGAAACTCTGAGGTCACGGTAACTTATGGTCATGACCACACCTGCCGATCCTGCCGCTCTCTTGGCTCAAGACCGAACACAACTTCTGACAGTCATCAAAGAGCGCGCCTTGCTGCAATTTGAACAACCGCGTCAGTTGTCATCCGGCGAGATGAGTCGCGACTTTATCGACGCAAAATTTGGATTATCTCGCGGAGTAGATCTGAAACTGGCCTGCAAGGTCATCGTGGATGAACTAGCAGCAGCGGGCATTGACTTCGACGCCATCGGCGGACTTACTCTTGGTGCAGATCAATTTGCCCACGGCGTGGCGTCATTCCTCGGCGACCATCGTGAGTGGTTTGTTGTTCGCAAACAAGCCAAAGGCCGTGGCACAAATCAACTTGTGGAGGGGGCCAAACTCAACAGCGGGACACGTGTGGTACTCGTCGATGACATTGTGACCACAGGCGGATCAATTCAAAAGGCGTACGAGCAGGTTCTAGACACCGGAGCGCAGGTAGTTGCTGCAGTCACGATGGTGGACCGCAGCGAGATTGCCGCAGCATTCTTTGCCCAGCGAGAGGTGCCCTATCTCCCCATCTTTACCTATCACCATCTTGGAATTGTGCCTGTGGGGTGAATTTATCCCTACTCTTAGTAAGAGCAGTTCCGTTCGCCCCCTGACAGTTGGAGAATTTTGTGCAAACTCAAGCCGCAATCCTGTGGGAACAAGGTAAGCCATGGAGTGTCGAGACCATCACGTTGGACCCACCCCGTGCGGGTGAGGTACTTGTGGAACTCACAGCCTCGGGAATGTGTCATTCCGATGATCATTGCCGGACGGGCGACTTACCAGGAGTTACACCGCTTATCGGCGGCCATGAGGGTGCTGGCATTGTGATGGAAGTCGGGGAAGGCGTGACACGCGTGTCACCCGGAGATCATGTGGTTTTTAGCTTTGTGCCAGCCTGCGGCCACTGTCAGCCCTGCGCTGATGGCCACTCCAACCTGTGCGATAACGGTGCGGCATTGTTAGTTGGGGCTCAACTTGATGGCACCACACGGCATCACTCTGAAGACGGCACAGACCTGTGGACCATGGTCTGTTTGGGTACTTTCTCAAAGCACACTGTGGTGAACGAGATGTCCTGCGTAAAAATTGAAGACGATATTCCACTTGAGCTGGCTTGCCTGGTTGGTTGTGGTGTGACGACAGGCTGGGGTTCTTCGGTGTACGCCGCAGAGGTCAAACCCGGAGATACTGTGGCCGTAGTGGGCATTGGTGGCATTGGCGCAGCAGCCGTTCAAGGTGCTCGCTTAGCTGGTGCTCGCTACATCATTGCGATTGACCCTGTTGAGTTCAAGCGTGAACAGGCCCTCAAATTTGGTGCCACCCACACTGCCAACAGCATCGGAGAGTCATACGAACTGATTCAGCAACTCACCTGGGGTCGCATGTGCGAAAAGGTGATTTGTTGCATGGGTGTTGGTGACGGTGAGCAGATCGCACCGATCATGTCCTTGTGCGCTAAGCGAGGCCGAGTTGTGGTCACCAATATCCACTCGGCGGGAGAGGGTCAGATCAACATCTCTCTCTGTGATTTAACCCTGATGGAGAAACAACTCGTGGGGTCGATCTTTGGCTCAGCTAACCCACAATCAGATATTCCTCGCCTCATGCAGTTGTACCGCAACGGACAACTAGATCTTGCCGGCATGGTCACTCAGGAATATGACCTCGAGGATATCAATCAAGGGTTTGCCGATATGCTCGCTGGGCGCAATATCCGCGGGGTTTTGCGATACAAGTGAGCAAGCCACAACAGCGCGCATGAACATCTCCGCTCAGCGCCGCCTAGTACTCATCTGTGCGTCAGGCGCACTATGTGCTGTTTTGGTGGGCGCTGTTTTGGTGGCAGGCTTGCTCTATGACGCTGGTAGCAGTGATCTGCAATCTTCGGAGCAATCTCAGGAGCGATCTCAGGAGCGATCTCCGCGCAGTGATACTGCTTCCACCGCAACCTCGTTGTTACCATCCGTCGCCGTAAGCAGCAGCACTACCACTACAAGTGTCGCTATTGAGTACCAAACGCTGCCCCAAAATACCCATGAGATTGCTACGGTCCGCAGTTTCTATTCGCAGGTTCAGGTTCAGGCTGCCCCTCCGACGGGCTGGGACAAGTCACTGAGTCCGGTAGTAAGCGCCAGTGAAACTCTGACGGCTCCGCGAAGCGTCGCTGATACTGACAGGGTTCCGATTCCATCGATCGACTATCCGGTGTCTGGTCGTGCAGTCACCCCGAATGGCTGGGTTTTCAGTAACCCTGGCACCTACAACCCTCCTC
>JBBDMQ010000235.1:0-3450 GCA_040878245.1 Microthrixaceae bacterium | reverse complement strand
CATGACGCACGTCCGATCTGCCAGCTGCATACACCAGAGTTGAGATGGGGTCATAGACGGGTTGGCTATGCACGGCGCTCAGGTCTACACAAATAATGTCTGCTTGTTTTCCAACCTCGAGTGACCCTATCGAGTCGCTCAGGCCAAGAGCAGTTGCTCCACCCAATGTTGCTGCCCGAACCACTTCGGCTGCTGTCAAAAGTGTGGCATCGCCTGTCACACCTTTATGGAGCAGCGCAGAGAGTCGCATGACTGCAAAAAGATCTAAGTCGTTCGAGCTAGCAGCTCCATCAGTACCGAGGCCGACTGTTACACCGGCTTTGAGTAGTTCGGGCACTCGGGCAATCCCAGATGCAAGCTTGAGGTTTGATGCTGGGCAATGGGCAACAGCGGTATGGGTCTCTGCGATTCGGTCAAGCTCATTATCCTCGAGATGCACTGCGTGGGCCAGCACCGTTCGAGGTCCTAGTAAGCCGAGATCGTCAAGAAGTTCAACGGGGCGTTTGGCGTGCTGTGCAACAACCGAGTCGATCTCACCCAAACTTTCTGCGGCATGAATGTGAACTGTCGCATCATGCCGAGTAGCCATCTCGGCTACCTGCTGCAATTCCTCGGGAGTAACTAGATAGGCGGAGTGAGGTGCAACTACTGCTCGCCAGCCTGGGCGCGATGGGTGATGAGTCAGAAACTCTTCGGCCCAAGCCATCCGCTCGGCTCCGCCGATTTTCTCCGGGCCCTCTGCGCCCATAAATGTAACGCCGGTCATCACACGCAAGCCCACGGAATCTGCAGCAGCGATCACATCCTGCGGAAAGAAATACATATCTGATGCGGTAGTGACCCCAGCTCGAATACTTTCTAACGCAGCTGCTCGAGTTCCAACTGCCACTGACTTTGGGCTCAGGATTGCGGCCTCTGCCGGCACTACAAGGCTCAGGAACTGCGCCAAATCACGGTCATCAGCAAGTCCACGAAACATAGTCATAGCTAGGTGAGTATGGGAGTTGACTAAGCCGGGCATCAGAACAGACCCGCCAAAATGCTGATGATGTGCCTGTGGGTTCGCTGCCAAAGCATCTGATAGTGGCTGCACCGCAATGATGGTTGCATCACGAACAACAACCGCAGAATTCTCAAGAACGGTGTTGCTCTGATCAACGGTAACAATCCACTCGGCGCTATAAATACAAACAGGATCGCCCGCAAGGTCCGTTGAGCCAAAGGAAACAGGCGCAGTCAACAAATCACTAGCAGTGGATGAACTCATCTGGCGAAACTACAACGCAAGAGCAGTAGAACTCGTGAGCACGGCAGAAGTTTGGCCATACACTTCGCAGGCAACTCTGTGAATAATGCTCCGCATTCGAAGCGCTATGAAAGAAGCATTGCGAGCGAGGCGAGGGGGCTCAGGTCGCCGTGATTACCCGAGGAGAACTATGTCAACAGAAAATGCAGCCAACCCGGCTCGGCTTACAGAACTGAGGGAACTGACCAACAAGTTCTGGGGAGACCTCTTTAGGAGAGACTTCGATGCAGTCGGTGCGTGGTTTACTCCGCAAGGCAACTACCGCGATGTTCCCGCACCAGAGGAGGGGGCTTTCGGACCTTCCGAAGTAGCGGCCCGTCTGCGACTTGGCATTGAGCCTCTAGAAAAATATGAGCACATAGCGGGGTGGAACATCGTTGCCCAAGGCGATACCACCATGACTGAGCACACCGAACGTTGGACGTGGACATCTGGAGAGACGGTTGAGTTGCCATTTGTTTCGGTCATCGTATTTAACGATCAGAACCAGATAACTCGATGGTGGGATTACTGGGATTTGTCAACACTGATGAACGCCGCTCCAGCATCTTGGGTAGAGCACATCATGGTTGGCTATAAATAAAAGCTACCGAGCGGAGGGCAAGTCACCCGATAGTTTTGCTGGCTTTTCTGAGCTGTTCAGTCAAGGCGCTACCAGCAACATACGGCTGTCCGGCCACCAAACTAGGGGCGCTCAATTCAGTGAGCGGATCGCCGAGAGTACCCAGATCACTCAGGTCACCTAATTCACCTAAGTCATTCATGTCACCTAAGAGTGCCGGAACTTCAATCAGGGCTGCGGGTAGTTGCGAGACAGCATGAGTGATTTCGGACTCTCCTGGACCAAAGCCCTGAGGAAGCAGGAGTTCACGAAGTCGGCGGCGTGCCCGGTGAAGGCGACTCATGACGGTTCCGAGCGGAACCTCAATAAGCTCAGCTGCTTCTTGATAGGTCAGGCCATCAATATCTACGAGTTGAACCACCTGCTGAAAGTTGGCTGGCAAAATCGAAACTGCTTGCGCAATAGCGCCGCCGAGTTCTTTATGCTCCGCACGCAGTTCGACTTCATCCGACGAGGTAGCAGGTCCGCTTTCTTCGGCTATCTCAGGATCAGCAAGCAGTTCGGGTCGGCGACGGCGGTGACGATTCCGCTCAGTGTTTCGAACAATCGTCAACACCCAAGCTCTGGGGTAACTCCCGTCAAACGTGTGAATTGCCTTGTAGGCGCGTAACAGGCTTTCTTGAACCAAATCTTCTGCGTCGGCGCGGTTTCGTGTCAGAGACAAAGCAACCCGAAACATGATTTCCGACTCGGGCAGGATCAACTGCTCAAACGTCTCATCAGCATCTTGGCGTGAGAGTGCTCGTGACTTCAGTGCTGGCGCAACCCCCGTAGTCATCAACGCAGCTAAATCAGGGTGCACGTTGTCGGCAGGTTCCGAGCGTGGAACCTTGAGTACAGACGCGCTATCTCTGCCGTCCATTGTTGGTTCAGTAGTAAGAGAGAGATCGGAAGAGATGCTCATAGCAATCCAATCGAGAGCGGGGTGCACCTTGCGTGAGCAAGAGAGTGATTGTGATGAAAGTTGAAAGCTTGGTGAAGCCCAAACACTCTGGGGGCCTGAAGAGGGCTCAAGAAAAACACTTTGTGTGTAGGACTGGGAGACTCAGCAACAGGGAGCGCCTAGGAGTTCTGACTATACAGAACAAATACAGTAATTTCAGCTTAGTTTATGAATAATTGTTTTCAATCATCAAGATCGCCCCGTACATAGGGAGATTCCTGTCGTTGAAATGACGGGATCTAGGCGCTCTAGTACCTTCAGGGCTACATCTCCCTCACATCAACTCACAGCAGAAAGATTGCAACGTGCATAACTTTGAACAGCTCTACATCGGCGGTGAGTGGGTAAATCCCGCAGGAACAAATCGGTTTGAGGTCATCAACCCTGCGACTGAAGAACTTATTGGCTCAACCCCCGAAGGCTCTGCAGCCGATATTGACCGCGCCGTGGAGGCAGCGAACGCTGCACTCGTTTCCGGCGAGTGGGCAGGGATGGCCGCTGCCGAACGGGCAGAGGTCATGGGACGGCTACTTGGTCTCTTCAGCGAGAAGGCAGATGATCTAGCCAATCTGATCACTG
>JBBDMQ010000234.1:0-3470 GCA_040878245.1 Microthrixaceae bacterium | reverse complement strand
TCGTCGATGTACTTGCTCCAGCCCAGAGAGTCCCTGATCTCGGCGCCCCGCGGTGTGTACACATTATGCAAAGTTGCAGCGCAATTTTCGGCCATACATACAGCGCGATAACTAGGAAAATAGAAGTTCATTTCGGCTGGCGCCTCGGTGCCAGGTGTGAGTTGAAACTCAATAGGCACGCCGTCGATTTCGAGCAACTCGCCGCTTTGCGTGATGGACTCAGTGGGAGCAATAAGTCCCCGGTCACCCAAAATGGGGATCGACTTGCCAAGTCCAGCGTCAACATGGCCGAGTGGACCGTTCGGTAACAGCACGCCGTACATGTACATGGCACGGCGCGTCATTGCCGGACCAGCTGTCACGTTCTCGCTGACAGCTGCCTCGAGGAAACCCTCGGGTGCAATGATTCGGACCTGCCCTGAATCGATTTCGTCATCGGTGACGATGCCGCGAATGCCGCCGTAGTGGTCTGCATGGCTGTGGGTGTAAATCACAGCCACAATCGGCAATGGGCCGAAATGAGAGTCGACTAAACCTCTTGCGGCTGCAGCTGTTTCCGCAACGGTGAGCGGATCAATCACAATCCAACCGGTCTCAGAGCGGATAAACGAGATATTTGAAATGTCGTAACCGCGCACTTGATAAATCCCAGGCACAACCTCGAACAGTCCATGGATGTTGTTCAGTTCCGCCTGACGCCAAAGGCTTGGGTGTACCGAGTCTGGCGCCTCGCCAGAAACAAACGAGAACTGCCTGCAGTCCCATACCTCAATTCCCGCTTCGCTAGTCACCACAGGGGGGTCTAGCTGTGCGAGCAACCCTGAATGGGCACGATCAAAGTCTGCGGAGTCATCAAAGTTGAAACGAGACTTAGCCTCGTTGTTGATCTGAACAGTGGCAACGCTGGCTGCCTTCGGTTGATTCGAGTTCTCGGTGCTTTCGGCGATTTCGGACATGGCAATCACATTACGCGCCTCAGTGCCAATCATTTCGAATGGCATGTCTGGCCTGATCTAGTATCAGCAATTGGTCTGGTGCAAGGTGCGCTTGACCGGCCCCGGGGGGATCTTGTTGTGAATCTTCGAAACCTTGCTCTAGTAGTTGCTGTGCCTGCGGTTCTGTTGTTTGGCTGCTCGAAGAGCGAATCTTCTGGGCCAACAGATGCAGCACTCAAGAACGCCCCTGAAGGGTTTGTGGCAATCGGAAGCATCGATCAAGCATCAGCAGTCGGAATTCCACCCAAGGCCAAAGTCGAACTTTTTGATGCTCAGGGAAAAGTTCTTCGATCAGCAACTGCAGACAAACTCGGTGCAGTGATGTTCTATGACGTCGCCCCTGCTTCTGGCTACACCGTGCGCGGTGACTTTGGTCAGGGTGAGGTCTCGACCAAAGCAGTAACGGTGCTGAGTCGTGAAGAAGTGCCCCCCGCATCTCAGTACACAGATCAGACATTTACCCCAGGTCTCAATTACATCCGCATGCGTGACGGAATCGAACTTGCGATGACCCTTCGTTTGCCAGCGGGTAAAACGCTCGCAGATGGACCGTTTCCCACAGTTATCGAGTACTCGGGCTACGAGGTTGCACCTCCCAACGACCTGTTGACCAGCATTGCGGCAACCATCGGGAACCCTTCAGCCAAATCGGACCCCCTTGCCCCGTCAAGCTCAACTGCAGTCGGCTCGCTCATTACTCCACTGCTGGGTTTTGCCACCGTGAGCGTGCAGATTCGCGGTAGCGGCTGCTCTGGTGGCGCCTTTGATCTGTTTGCACTTCCTACGATTTACGATGGCTACGACGCCGTAGAAACTGTCGGTGTTCAGCCTTGGGTAGCCAATAACAAAGTCGGCATGGTGGGTATTTCCTACTCTGGGTTTAGTCAGCTATTTGTTGGCGGGACACGACCGCCACATCTAGCAGCGCTAGCTCCGATGTCGGTCACCGATGACTTATATACCGGTATTGGTTTTCCTGGTGGAATTCAAAACACTGGCTTCGCCAAAGGCTGGATAACCGAGCGTCAAAACGACGCCAAGGCGGCGCCAGAAGGAGGACAACCCTGGGCGAGCGTTCTGATTGCTCAAGGTGACGAGCAATGCAAAGACAACCAAGTGCTGCATGGACAAGCAAAGGACGGCGTGAAGCTTATTTCAGAGCTTGAGTTCCGTGAGCCCGAGTTATTTCAGGACCGGAATCCAGGCGATTGGGCAGCTAAAATCGACGTTCCTACTTTTATCGTCGGTGGCGTTCAGGACGAACAACTCAATAGTCATTGGATAGAGGCGTTGAGCGGGATGACCGATAATCCCGACCTGTGGATCACCATTTATAACGGCATGCATAACGATGCACTTTCCCCACAGATTCTGACCCGCTGGGTTGAGTTCCTTGATTTGTTCGTGGCCGACCGGGTGCCCAATGTATCCGGCGATCTGATGGGTATTTCAGGTCTTCTCGCAGAGCAAGGCTCTGGTGCGAAGGCAGAGCCGTTACAACAAAGCAAGCTGGCGTCATTCGAAAGTCTCGAAGAGGCTCGGGCTGCTTTCCGGGCTGAGCCAATGGTGACTGTTTTGCTAGATGTTGGCAGCGGGCCACTCGGCCCCGGATCACTTCAGGCTGGCTATGTCCAGACGTTCGATACTTGGCCGCCGGAGAATATTCAGGCTCAGACATTGTTTACTGCACCAGATGGTTCCTTGACTGAGTCAGCGTCAACCTCTGACTCGGCTGACCTCTTTGATGAGTACATTGCAGACCCCGCTGCACGCCCCGAGACCAGCCAAGACAACAGTGAGGGCAAGCCGCTGGCAAACTTCAAGGACGAGCCTAATAATTGGGTCCCCTTAGTCTCAGGTAAGGGTCTTGGCTATAGCAGTAGCCCGCTCTCGCAAGACGTGATGATTGCCGGTGCTTCAAGCTTTGATGCCTATATCGAGGCGAGCAAGCCCGACACTGATTTGCAGGTGACGTTGTCTGAGGTGAGGCCAGATGGCAAGGAAATGTATGTACAGACTGGCTGGCTTCGAGCAACTCATAGAAAAATTGACCCCAAGCGCTCAACTCCAACCGACCCCTATCAGACTCACCGTGCCAAGGATGCTGAGCCGCTCACAGCGGGTACGCCACAGCTTGCACGGGTGCAAATCTTCCCTGTTGTTTACACGTTCCGAGCTGGTTCTCGCATCAGAGTGAGCGTGAGCGCTCCGGGTGGCGATCGGCCGATCTGGACCTTTAACTCAGTTGACGATGGAACTACAGCGGTCAAGTTGTTCCGTTCTGCGCAATACCCCTCCGCTTTGGTGTTAGCAGTGGTCGAAGGCGCAACAGCCGGGGCGCCATTGCCGCCTTGCGGAACCCTGCGTGGTCAGCAGTGCCGAGTGTTTGAGCCCTCATCAACTGGTGGCTAACCCCAACCTCAATCTTGATGAGTCGTTTTGTCTTGCGAGGGACCCCCTATAGGGGGTCCCTCG
>JBBDMQ010000233.1:0-3473 GCA_040878245.1 Microthrixaceae bacterium | reverse complement strand
TGTGGCTTGGCTCTGCAGAATCTGCAGCAGTAACTGGTCGCGTCTTTGAGGTTGAGGGCGGTGTCATTGGGTTGGCCGAGGGGTATAACCACGGACCGCGTTTTGATAAGGGCGCCCGCTGGGACCCTGAAGAGATTGGTGCTGTGGTTGCTGATTTGATCCGCGAAGCGACCGTACCAACTCCTGTATACGGCGCTAGTTGACTCGACTACTCACAAACTGTTGCAGCACATCCGCAAAGAGAGTTGAGTAGGGGCAGTTGATTTGCTCGGTAAGTGTGAGTCCCATCGGGTCTGCATCGCCAATATCTCGCAGGATATGAGTGACGTTGGGTAGCTCCACATAGGTGGCCAAACCGGCGGGAACTGCAGCTGCTAGCGCCGAGACCCCAGACCCGTCTTGGCCGCCCGGAGTGGCAGGGGTATTGAAGTCCTTTGTTCCGGCGGTAATGAGCACCTCCAGATTGAGTTGTGCTGCTAACTCAATAGGCACAAGCGCATCCTCAGACTTCATGAGCAGGTTACGCATTCGGCCGTAAATCACCGACCGCATGGTGTCCTGCCACAATGCGGCTTCGCCTTCGGGGTGATCAAGCGGGGGTAACGAGGCTGAAGGTTCTGTGAGGGCTGAGCTTTGGCGGATCTCTTCAAGGCCGGTGTCTGCATATTTTTTAAGCGCAACTTTGACTTCAGCACTTACTGCAGCCAGGTCAACCTGATCAGCTAGTTGTCGTGAAACAACATCAAACAGTCGCGCATATGAGGGCTCAGCAAGGACGAGACCACAGAGCGATAGTTCTGTGTCGACGGCGAGCAACATGGCAATGAGCCCACCCTCGCTATGCCCGATGACGATGAGTCTCTCTGGGTCGATTCCTGGTTGCGCTGCTAAATAGGCCAGTGCATCTCGAGCAGGTTGCACAAAAATATTGTCAAAATCCTGCGCCACAAGTTGTGCAGGGTCACTGCTATACGGACCGAGCCCAGTGGCTCCCGAGGTGATTTTGTCGTAACGAAGAGACGCAACACCTTGAGTAGCTAAGAGCTCTGCAATCCACCGATAGAGGTCCATATGGATCTCGGTCGCAGTCCCTGCTGCGCCAACAGACCCATTGCGGTCTACTGGACCGCTTCCAGCAATAATCACTGCGCCCGGCACATTGGGTTGGGTCGAGTCGGGCAAGCGAGTGCTGGCGTGAATACTCACACCAGCACTCTTAAAGACAACTTCTTGATCAGCCAAGATCATGTTGGCATCTGCCTTAGCTCAGGCGTTCGATCACCATTGCCATACCTTGGCCACCACCAACACACATTGACTCAACACCGAATGTCTTGTCGGACTCTTGAAGGTTGTGGATCAGTGTTGTCATGATGCGAGCGCCGGTCATGCCAAAGGGGTGACCCAAAGCAATCGAACCGCCACGGGTATTGAGCTTGTCCATGGGGATGCCCAAGTTGCGCGCAGATGGCAGCACCTGAGCTGCAAACGCCTCGTTGATCTCAAAGAGGTCAATATCGCTCACGCTCATGCCAGCTCTTGCGAGTGCCTTCAGGATGGCTGCTTCTGGTCCCATGCCCATGATCTCTGGGTTGAGTCCAGTAGCCGAGGAAGAAATGATTCGCGCAAGTGGCGTCAGCCCAAGGGCTTTCGCTTTGGTATCACTCATCACAACAACTGCTGCGGCCCCGTCGTTGAGCGGACAGGCATTGCCTGCAGTCACAGTTCCGTCCGGGCGAAACACTGGAGAGAGCCCAGCCAGCTTTTCTAGGACGGTTCCAGCGCGAATACCGTCATCGGTGCTGGCCACTCCCTCGGGGGTGGAGATGGGAGT
Organism: Microthrixaceae bacterium; assembly: GCA_040878245.1. GTDB lineage: Bacteria > Actinomycetota > Acidimicrobiia > Acidimicrobiales > Microtrichaceae > IMCC26207. The sequence goes on along the minus strand of JBBDMQ010000233.1, from coordinate 1,639 downwards.
GATTTCTGCTTCCCAGAATCCACTGATTTGGCTGTGCTCAGCCAAGTTCTGGCTACGGCATGCAAACTCGTCCTGATCTGCGCGGGACACGTTTTCTAGTTGCGCTACGTTCTCTGCGGTTTGGCCCATTGCCAAGTACACATCAGGAAGCCCAGGCTGTTGCGCCCACACGGGAGCTCCACCCTCGGAGCGTTTGGCGCTGCGAGCCTCGGCTTCGGCGAAGATTGGGTTCTTCGGGCCATCTGCAAGCTGCATGTGCAACTGGTGACGGCTAATGGTCTCGACGCCACCAGCAATGAAGACCTCGCCATCGCCCGACTTGATGGCATGCGCTGCCATGCGAATAGTCATGAGAGATGAGGAGCAGTAGCGGTTGACGGTGACACCGGGAACATCGCTGAGCCCGGCCAAGACTGCCGATACGCGGCCGATGTTGTGGCCGGACTCGACTGCGGGCTGACCGCAACCCCAGAGAACATCTTCAATCTCGGTACGGTCAAGGGCAGGGATCTTGTCGAGTACCGCTTCAATGATGCGAGCAGAAAGGTCATCTGGTCGCATGTCCTTGAGCGAACCTTTGCCGGCTCTGCCGATGGGTGTGCGGGCAGTAGAGACGATCACGGCCTCGGTCATGTAGTGCTCCCTAACGTTGAATCGAACTTCACTCAGAACTGAATTGTCCTAAGGATCAGTCAGGTTACCGAGCAGTAACAATCAGGGCCAACTGACGGGCCGATCTCAAGCTGCTCAGGCTGGAATGAGGAGCTGATCAGGCGGGAATCAGGGAAAGAACCGACTCAGCGTATCGGCAACACAAGCGGGTTTCGTTCCTGTCACGCCCTGTGGATCTTGAAGTTCAAGAGTGACACGAACGGTTACCTGTACGCCCCCCTTGGCTTCTTGAACAGCAATAATCTGCCCCCGCCCACGCAGAGATGACCCGACTGTCACCGGAGCCGGAAAACGAACCTTGTCGAGCCCAAGGTTTACTCCCATGCTTGTGCCGTCAACTTGAAGAAGTTGGGGGAGAAACATGTTGACTAGCGCCAAGGTCAAGTAACCGTGCGCAATTGGCCCGCCAAAGGGAGACTCCGCTGTGGCGCGGGCAACATCTACATGAATCCACTGATGATCGCCCGTAGCTGAAGCAAATAAGTTGACTTGTTCCTGGGTGACTTCAGCCCAGTCCGTGACTCCAAGGTCGGCACCGTCTAATGCGAGCAGGTCTAGCGGCGATGCCACGACCGTCGAAGCTTGCGGGCCGCTCATGGGTGCTGGCTCGACACAGAAATAACCTCACCAGTGAGGTAAGTGGACAAATCGCTTGCAAGAAATACCATCACGTTGGCGATTTCCCATGGTTCGGCAGCGCGCCCAAATGCCTCTTGAGAAACCAGTTCTTCGAGCAGGCCTGCCGGGGTGACCTTGGCCAAATTCTCGTGCATGGCCAAGCTTGGTGCCACTGCGTTGACGCGCACATTGAACTCTGATGCCTCGACCGCTGCAGATCTTGTTAGGGCCATGACTCCTGCTTTCGCAGCGGCGTAGTGGGCCTGCTTCTCTTGGGCACGCCAACCCAACACCGAGGCGTTATTGACTATTGCTCCATGTCCCTGTGCATACATCTGTGGCAACACGG
>JBBDMQ010000232.1:0-3474 GCA_040878245.1 Microthrixaceae bacterium | reverse complement strand
GTGCACGCACCTCGTGGGCCCATTGCTCAAATCGGACGCCTTCAGCAAGTTCAACGAGGTGGTGTTGAAGCGCAATCATTGTCTCAACCACTCTTGGGGTGCATAGTCGAGTAAGAAGCGCTGCGTGATCAAAGGTAATGACTCCATCAAGTACTGCTTGGTTGATGACTGTCAGCACACCCCTCAACTTGCGGGAAACAGTTACTCGCTGGGCTGCTAGGTGGCGAGGAAGAAGGAACTCGTAGGCTAACCATCCGCTGGTAACTAGACCCGTTCGCCGCACTGGCTCGTCACGAGCATCGAGCTCGCCGAGAAGCGCTATTCGCGCAGCATCTACTGCTCGTTGAGCCACCTCAACGGAGCGCATCGCCTCGACTAAATCGCTATCAGCAGTAGCAGTGATCTCTTGACAGGAGCCAGCCAGCACCCCTGCATGCAAAGCGAGAAACGCAGCAGCATCGGCAATTTGGTGAGTCATGGGCTTTATCCCTTTGAATTACACCCAGCCTGAAGGCTTCGTGGCCGACAGCTGTGACTAGGTTGGGGACGCTCAGCAGCATCGAGACGTGGTCCTGAGGGGAAGCAGAACCGAACGTATGTTCTATGTTAGTACCGCCCTGCTCAGAATGCAAGCAGATAGCAAACCCGGTTTAGTTTGCTTGGCTCTTAGCCGTGGCCGTGAGATCGATGACTTCCTCAATCTGCACCGACTGCTCAGTCAAGTCAATCGCAATCTCAGGCTCACCCTCTGGACCTAGGTCGTGAACTGGCTCTGGCCTAGGAGCAGCGACCACCTTTGGAGACGGCTGCAGGCTGTTCTCACTGTCAAGCTGAAGGTGCAGCCCATGCGCAGTCTTTTCCCAGTGCGAGGGATCGGTAACTAACTGAACTGCCGCCCTCAGAGCGGCAATTGACATCACAATCCAATACAGCGGAGATAAGAGAGCCGATACTAAGAACTCTGGCTTGTTCATTGCTCGCAAGGTCAGGAGTGACAGGTAAACAATCACCACATTGCCAACGAACCAAGCGAAGATTGCCAAGTAATACAGCACCCCCGGAAAAAGCGCCTGAATGAACGCTGCTTTGGTGACTAACCACAGCAAGGTCATACTCCAGAAGAAAAGGTTCAACACCGCTAGCACAGGAGTACTACCGACGAACAAGCAAAAGTGGCCCATACCGGCCCATCCCAAGTCACGGACCATGCCTCGTGGGTCTCGCATTCCTATCAGCCAAGTCTGTAAATAACCTTTGTACCAACGGCTGCGTTGTTTTACCCACATGACTACATCCACATTGGGTTCTTCCATCGTGGCCGAATCCAAGATACCAACTCGATAACCCTTGCGTTGCAAACGGATCCCAAGATCGCAATCCTCGGTGACGTTGTAGGCATCCCAGCAACCAACATCTTCGAGGGCTTCACGGAGAAAGTGATTTGAAGTGCCACCTAATGGAATTGGCGACTTAGTTGATGCCAGACCTGGCAAATAGAGGCTAAACCAAGTGGCGTATTCAGCTGTGAACCAACGAGTCAGAAGGTTGGTGGTTCCTCCATAGAAAGACAGCTTGGCTTGCAAGCAAGCTACGTCATCATCAACCCGAGAGAACGCAACCACGGCACGACGTAGTTGCAAAGGATCAGGGTGATCTTCGGCATCGTAGATCGTAATGATTGAGCCTCGTGAAAAGTACAGCCCATAATTCAACGCTCGGGGTTTGGTCTGTGGCTCGCCAGCAGGAAGTAACAGCACATCAATAGGCAGATCCGTCTCAATGGAACGAGCGGCCGCAATAGTCTTTTCGTCGTTGACCTCGAGTAGCAACTTCACGTCCAGACGATCACGCGGGTAGTCGATTCGCTCGAGTGCACGAACTAAGTCCGGAAGAACCTCGGGTTCTCCGTAGGCGGGTACGAGGAGCGTATAAATAGGCAAATCCTCATCAGCAACTGCCAGAGCATCTTCATCAGCCACCTGAATAGATGCGTCACTACTGAGTCCAATACGAACCAAACACACCCGATGAGCAAGGGTGATCAGGTACAAGAAAGTAGCCAGAGTAGTGAGCACCATGACTGTACCAATTGGCGCTAGGACACAGGCTAGGACGAGTAACAATCCGCCCGCTATCAGCCCAATCTTCTGACCTCTATTGACCTGAGAGGAGGCAGTCATGCCTGGACTTGCCCTCTCTACCCAGCTCAGTGAATCCTCCAGCACTTCCGCTGCTAGATCCTCGGGAACCTCAAAAATAATCATCCGCCAAACTCCTCTGGTTGGGGCAACCTCGACGATGCTTCAGCTGAGGATGAAATCACCGATCGAGCGAACTGCACCAGGAAGGTCCGTTGCTCTGCCTGCCGGTCTGTCACTGCATTGGAAGCTCCACCTCGAACTGCTTCATCGGCGCGAATTCCCAATTGTCTCGCAGCCGAGGTTTCGAGGGGTGGGCTAGCAACTCGAGAGTCCTTGCTGTCGTTTAATAACAGCACCACTCGTTCATATCGAACCTCGTTACCTGAACTGACTGCCCAAATCCAGTACACCGTTGTCCATGCAAGCTCATCAAGATCAGCCCAGTTGAGCACGGTGCCAACTACGCCGTTACCGAGGTCTACCCGCTTCACGCCTTGAGTGCTGTAACCATGAAAGTTGTAGCAGGCCTCAAGTCCGAAATCACTAAACGCTTGTAGGTTGCCAGAGTTGATCACGTCGGCCAGGACAGGAACCTCACTGCCAAGCGTCTCGGTCCCAGTCCCAGAGTACTGATACCGGGTCCAGCTTGAATCCTCGCCAAAGAAACGTTTGCCATTCTCGAAGCTGCCTACTGGCTCACCATCAAAGCCCAAGGGTTTGAGCGAAACCTGAGAGAACTTGCCGACGCGAGGGGTACCAACCGAGGATGCGATTGGGTCATACGAGGTGAGGTTGAAATTAAAAAATGCTCCGAGGCTTGCGATCGCAAGTATTCCAATAAGTGCCCGCTTTGCACTTGGCACGGCGGCAAGAACTGACTGGGTCCTCGAGGGACCGGAATAGGAGGGCAGCGTCAGGCCAAACCGATTCGCATTGAGCACCATGATGAGTACTCCGGCGTTAAAGGTCACTAAGCCAGCAATCGGGTGCAACACATCTATTGAAGCGGTTTCACCAAAGAAGCGTCCCACTGCAAGGATCGCCATAATCCTGATGACGTTAAAGACCCACACCAGGACGAGACCAGTCATCAACCATAGGAATTTGGCTGACTTGGCGCCCTTGACCACAATGGCGAACGCACCCGCAACCAACAAAAAACCGAGCAGTCCATTTGCCCCTGAGCATGCAGAGGCAACCTGAACCAAAAATCCATCGCCGTTAGCAGCTCCAGAGAAGGGCACCCGAAAAGTAATTCCGTCTCCGGGAATAGCCGAGGCCACAGGGATAATGCCAACTGCGATTCTAATTGCCGCCGCGGTCAGAGCGCTGA
>JBBDMQ010000231.1:0-3501 GCA_040878245.1 Microthrixaceae bacterium | reverse complement strand
GAGGCTAGGCAGCGGGCCGGGGCTGAGCGTCTTGATGGCCTTGAGGGGGTGCTCGGAACTCGTCTTGACCTTGTCGAGGTTGACGCAGGATGGGAGGAGGCTTTTGAAGCAGCTGTGGGAGAAGCTCTGACCGCTGTTGTGGTAGCCGACGTGGCCTCTGCACGGTCTGCGCTCAAGGCTCTTGTGCAAGGCGACCATCCTGGGGCAGTTCTTGCGCTCTCGGGCGTCTCTTCGCCGCCCGCATCGCCGCCGGCCGAAGGTGAGCCACTGCGCAGACATGTGCGTGCAGTACAAACCGGGTCGGGAGCAGCTTCAGCAGAAGGAATCGAACGTGTACTCGACACGTTACTGAGCACCGCGGTTCTGGTTGATGGTGGCTGGCAAGTAGCGCTAGAGCTTTCAGTAAAGAACCCTGGGGCAATAGTCGTTACTCGGCTTGGAGATCGCTTTGGCGTAGCCGGGTGGCGAGTTGGGGCAGCGCGATCTGGGGCAACCGGCGCTGCACTAGAAGAGGCATTGCAGCGAGAGGCACAGTCGCTCAGCAGTCGCGATCAGGCTCGACAGGCAGTAGAGGCCGCTCGGTCCGAGATGGTAACTGCTCGCACCAATCAACAAGAGGCTGCCCGCCAGCGCGATAGTAATGATTCGCTCCGGCGTACTCTCTCCGATTCGGTGGCCCGCCTTGAGGGTGATGTCAACGAGGCCACTCACGAACTTGAATCACTCAACGCGCATCTTGCTGAGCTAGCTGATCGCCTTCTTCGTGAGCAGGTCCGAGTCGAGGAACTCATTAATGAATTGCCAGAACTTGAGGCTGCAGACTTAGAACTGTCGGCTCAGGCACAAAAAATGGCTGTAGCTCGGCAGAGCCTTGAGGACCACAGTGCTCGCGTCGGGGCTGTGCGCATCGACTTAGAAGTCCGTTCAGCCGCCATCGAAGAGCGCCGACGCTATGTATCGGAACGTCTGAGTCAGGTTGATGAACGATTGAGTCGCAATATTGAACAGCGAGATGCTGCAGCTCGACGACGAGTTGAATTAGAAGCTCGAGCTCTAGCTACTGATCTCCTCACTCAGTTTACCCAAGCACGGATATTGGTGATTGAGGCGAATTTGGGCACCCTGCGTCAGGAGCGGCAGCGTCAATCCGAAGAGGCTCGTTCAGTCACTTCTGGCCTAGAAGGCCTCCGAGGACTCCGTGCAACTTCTGAACGTCAGCTCGAAGAACTCCGAGCGCATGTCCAAAAAGCAGAGATCGCCGACGCAGAAGCAAGATTACGACTCGAAGCGGCCACCGAGAGCCTGCGAAACGAACTGGACTGCGAGCCAGATGCTGCTATGTCTGCCGAGTGCCCGCCGCTACCCGAGGGTGTGGCTTTAGGCGCACGAGTTCGCGAACTTGATCGTGAGCTTCGACTGATGGGGCCAATCAACCCCTTGGCACTGCAAGAGTTTACTGAATTGCAAGAGCGGCTGACCTTCCTTGAAGGCCAACTTGAAGATATCCGATCCAGTAGGCGGGAGCTCTCAAAAGTCATCCGCGCTGTGGACGAGGAAATTGTCAAAGTCTTTAGTGCCGCTTATGCCGATGTCAGCCAGAATTTCCAATTGCTGTTTGAGACGTTGTTCCCAGGTGGTGAGGGCCGGTTGCGCCTGACCGACCCAAACAATCTCTTAGACACCGGCATCGAAATTGAGGCCAAGCCCTCGGGCAAAAACGTCCGCAAGCTGTCCTTACTCTCGGGTGGAGAGCGTTCACTGACCGCTCTTGCCTATCTGTTCGCAGTGTTCCGCTCTCGTCCCTCACCGTTTTACGTTATGGATGAAGTCGAAGCTGCTCTAGATGATGTGAACCTGCATCGGTTTTTGGATCTAGTTGCAGAGTTTCGTCAGACAGCGCAGCTCATTATTGTGAGCCACCAAAAGCGCACCATGGAAGCTGCCGACATTCTTTATGGGGTCACAATGGAACCAGGCGGATCTTCAAAGGTGATTTCAGAAAAGGCTAGCTCAGCACCTCTCGGCTGAGTTCCTCACCCGCAAGGGTGTCCTCAGGTCTAAGGAAGCCGGCTTGACCAACGCAGAGAAAATGCTGCAGCAATCACCATAATCAGAAGTCCCGCACCAATAAATCGGTAGCTCACATCAGTGCTTTCCTCTACAAATCCGATTGTAGAACCGAGCTCTTCATACACTTTGGCCAAATCGCTGGCGCTTTCTGCGGTGTAAGCCGTTCCACCCGTATCTTCTGCTAGACCCCTCAACTCTTCTACGTTGACTGGAACTCCGGTGAGTTGCCCAACTCCATCACCATCTTCGTCAACCATGATCTGACCATCTGCAGTTCCATAGGCAATTGTCGACACTGCAACACCAGCCTCTTGTGCGAGCGGAATTGCTTCCTCGGTGGGTAGACCGACAGTGGTCTCTCCGTCAGAGATCAAGACGATCGCTGCGTCTGGCACTCCATCAGTTACCCCAACGGCTTGATCTTGGATGACTTCAAGAGAGAGCTTGACTGCGTCGCCTATGGCCGTCGCCTTATCAAGTTCAAGCCCGTCAATAGCTACCTTGATGGACTCGTGATCTTGGGTTGGTGGTACAAGCAGTTGAGCATTACCGGCAAAGCTCACTAGTCCCACATTCAAGTCATCAGGCAACTCGTCAAGAAACGCAACTGCTGCGGCCTGAGCGGCCTCAAGACGATTTGGGGCAACGTCTTCGGCTGCCATAGAGAGTGAGGTGTCAATGGCCAACATGATGGTGGTTCTCTCCTGCGGAACCTTGATAGTCATGATTGGCTGAGCAAAAGCAATCACCATGGTTGCCAAAGCAATCGCAAAAAAGCCTGCTCCAAGATGCCTGCGCCAACCCGGCCGTTGAGGGGCAACCTTGTCAAGTAGCTCAAGGTTCGAGAACCGAACTGCATAGCGCGGCCGCCTGAATTGCAAGAATACATAAACCGCAATAAGAGCGACTACTGCGAGCAAGCACCACAGTCGAACAGGAACTAAGAACCATTCAGTCATCTACTCCGCCTCCCAGCGGTTATTTCGGCTCGGTGACGTCGCTTTGACACGTGCTGAGCAAGGTCCATGAGCCAGTCGCCATCTGTTCGCAGAGTGAGGTGGTCCGCTCCTGCTGAGCGAATCTGTGAGGCAATCAGTCGGTGCTGTTCCTCTGCTGCCTCTGAATACCGTGCGCGAAGATTTTTGTCATCTGTGTTCACTTCTCGAATCGACCCGTCTGCCGGATCCTGAAACTGCAGAAGCCCTACCGCTGGAAGGTCTAGGTCCCGAGGGTCAACCACTTGGATGCAGAGCACTGAGTGTCTCACTGCTAGTGAACCGAGCGGGTTTTTCCAAGTTATTGGGTCCGACAGAAAATCTGAGATTGCAACGACTAGCCCCCTTCGAGGAGCAACAGCGCCAATTCGCCGCAGCCCTGCGGCGAGATCAGTTGCTCCAGTTCCATCACCGCGAGGGGAAACAAGTACACGAT
>JBBDMQ010000230.1:0-3504 GCA_040878245.1 Microthrixaceae bacterium | reverse complement strand
GCGGAACCACAGCTCGTTGTCAATCTGCCGAAGCGCGCCCGGGCGGTATACCGCTTGCGGCGTAGAATCTTCAGAATGGCAAGAGCTAAAAAAACTTCGACTGCAGCACCCTCAACCTCGACGCTGATTCTTCTTGTTCGTCATGGGCAGACTGCCACTACCGGTGCAGTGCTGCCCGGCAGAGCCTCGGGGCTGAACCTGGCAGAGACTGGTCTGGCACAAGCTCAAATAGCGGCCGACCGGATTGGCAAGCTCAGCAACATTCAAGCTGTGTATGCTTCGCCGCTTGAGCGCACGCAGCAGACCGCAGCACCAATAGCACGAGCCACTCGGTTACGAGTTCGAAGCGCAAAAGGCTTGCTTGAGTGCGAATTTGGTGACTGGACCGGAGCCAAACTCTCGGACCTGCGAAAGCTCCCAGAGTGGAAACAGGTGCAGAACAATCCGTCCGGATTTCGGTTCCCTGGGGGCGAGTCCTTTACCGAGATGCAAGCTCGAATCTGGAGCGAACTTCAGCGGCTCAACGCAGCGCATCCCGGTGCGACCGTGGTAGCTGTGTCGCATGCGGACCCCATAAAAGCAGCTGTGGCCATGGCAACTGGCGTGCATTTGGACTTGTTCCAGCGGATAGTTATCTCGCCCTGCTCCATCACCCCCCTGCTGTTCACTCCATCTGGTCCGGTGGTGCTTGCGGTGAATAGCACCGGCGATGACCTGAGCACATTGGCTCCGTCCTAAACTGGAGGAACTATGAGTGACATGAGTTCAGCCTTCGAGTTTGATCAACTTGATGCCTTTATCCCCGGAGCTTTAGGCGAGCCAGGACAAAGAGTGTTTTATTTGCAAGCCCGCAAAGGCGATCAAGTGGTGTCGTTCCGTGTTGAAAAAGAACAAGTAGTGATGCTTGGCCGCTATTTGGGACAGCTGGCTTCAAACATGGGCGCTCCAGATCCCGAGCGAGATATTGCCGGACTCATTGAACCTGTGCTTCCTGAATGGGTTGTCGGCACAATCTCTGTAGGTGTTGACGAGGACGGAGGAGTCATTCAGGTGACTGCTGAGGAACTCCCCGAGGAGGACACTCAGGTTGAATTCGGAATTGGCGAAGAATTTACCGAGGCAGATTTTGACGAGTTGTTAGAGACCGATGACGACTTGGATGCCGCACAAGCAAAGTTCACCCTGCGCGTAGCTCAAGCTGCAGCTTTTGCCGAGGCGGCCGAAGAGCTGCTGTCTGCTGGACGACCGCCTTGCCGACTTTGCGGTCGACCGATCGGCATTGAAGGACACAACTGTCCTCGCTGGAACTAATGCCACCGCTAGAAGACGCAGAATTCGAAGACGATGAATTCGAAGACACAGAATTCGAAGACACAGAATTCGAAGACACAGAGGCTGCTCCGTTTGAGTACTCAGCCACCATTGCCCCCGGCGCAGCAGAGATGACAGAGCTTCTCAACCGGGGCAGCATTGAGATTTTGGGGCTGATGCCTTGGTCGAGCAACGGGACCTACCTTGTGCAAGTCACCCGCGGCGAGGACTACGCGCCGGCCATTTATAAACCCGAGCGAGGCGAACGACCCCTCTGGGATTTTCCGGGCTCGTTATGGAAGCGTGAGGTTGCTAGCTATGAACTCTCGCTGTTACCAGGGTTGGGTTCGGTGCCAACCACTGTGGCACGAGTTTCGGCGCCAATGGGATGTGGTTCACTTCAGGCATTTGTGCCGGCACTCTTCTCAGAGCATTACTTCACCCTACGTGATCGCCCAGAACTGACCGAGCAGTTCAAGGCTCTCTGCGTGCTTGACCTCATTGCCAACTCAGCCGACCGCAAAGGCGGTCACTGCCTCATCGATGATCAGAACCAAATCTGGGCCATCGACAACGGCTTAAGCTTTCATGAAGAACCAAAGCTGCGCACAGTGATTTGGGATTATGCCGGAGAACCGCTACCAAGCAGCGCAGCCCAAGCACTCGTGACCTTGCTCGATACCGGTCTCAGCGTTGAACTACAACAACTGCTGACCGCTACAGAGCAAGAAGCCACGCTGCAAAGAACTGCGCAGATACTCGCCGAGGGACACTTCCCTCATGACCCGACCGGCCGGAGTTACCCCTGGCCACTCGTCTAGCAAAAGCTACTGATTACCGGGCTTGCAGTGCCTCAATCAACTTAGGAAGCACCTTGTGCACGTCGCCGACGATGCCCAAGTCTGAGACTGCAAAGATTGGAGCCTCGGCGTCTTTGTTGATGGCAATGATGTTCTTAGAGCCCTTCATTCCAACAAGGTGCTGCGTTGCGCCAGAGATCCCAGCGGCAATATAGATCGTTGGCTTCACAACTTTGCCAGTTTGGCCAACCTGATAGGAGTAAGGAACCCAGCCGGCATCAACAATTGCCCGGGATGCTCCAGGAGCGGCCTGAAGAAGCTTGGCCAGATCTTCGACGAGTTGGTAATTGTCTTTCTCGCCCAAACCACGCCCGCCTGCGACAACAACTGCTGCCTCGTCCAAGCTTGGCCCAGTCTTTTCTTCTACGAAACGACTCGTCACAACAGCTGCCCCTGTGGCGCCAAGATCTGGAACGCTGAGTTCTTCAACTGCTGCTGCGGCGCCACCAGATTCTTCTGCTGCAAATGACTTGGGACGCACTAGGAAGATTCCAACTTTGTCGGTGGTGAACTTGGTAATGACGTCAGTGACGCCACCAAAGATTGGCTCGACGCCAGCAAGTTTGCCGTCACGCTCTAACAGGTCAACCACGTTCGTGATCACCGGAGCGTCAATCTTGACTGACAGGCGACCAGCGACATCACGACCCGTATAGCTCGTGGCCATCAGGACTGCGTCGGGACCGTTTCCAGCAGAGATTGCAGCAGCAATTGCCCCTGCAATAGGCGCTCCAAGCAACTTACCCTCGGTGCCTCCTACGGTCAGCACCTTGGTAGCACCATGGGCGCCAGCCTCGGTAGCGATCTCTGCACCGGCGGCAGTAACTACCTCGACGGTGTCAGCGAGTTCACGTGCCTTAACAAGAATTTCTAGGGTGGTGGTCGCAATCTTGCCATCAGTGGCTTCGGCGAGCACCCAGATCTTTGAAACAGTCATGTTGTTCTCCTTCGTACTTTAGATTTTACCCAGATGGCGGGTGTTACTCAGATGACGGGTGTAACTCAGATGACTTTGAGTTCGGCCAGCATGTCGACAACCTTCTGGAAGCCTTCGCCATCGTCTTCGATAATGGTGCCACCCTCACGGGCCTCAGCCTGCGCGACCTCGATAATTTCTTGGCCGCCGCCAGCCCAACCGACTGAGCTGGGCTCAATGCCAAGGTCTGCCAGAGTCACCTGATCTACAGGCTTGGATTTGGCTGCCATGATTCCCTTGAACGAGGGGTAACGAGGCTCTACAACACCTGCGGTTACCGAAACTACTGCGGGCAATGGACTCTCTACCTCGTCGTAGCCGGACTCTGTCTGCCGCTGCACTTTGAGCGTTCCACCC
>JBBDMQ010000229.1:0-3523 GCA_040878245.1 Microthrixaceae bacterium | reverse complement strand
GTGACCACAAAATCGTGCATCACCACTGCCTCTGAAAGTTCAATATCGACCGTACGAACAAACTCGCCCGCAGCATCAATCTGGTGATACTGAAGGTAGGGGGGTTCTGAAAGATACGAGAACGCATGCAACTCGTCAGTTACCGGATCGACTTTGGGGTGCGCCGTAAAGGGACCAGTGAGCGCACCGTCAAAGGTATGCACACCGACAGTCGCCAACTGCGCTGTTACCTCGGTGGCGGGTGCGGCCTCATAAAGGGCCAGAAACCTGCCAGCGTGTTGAACAATATTGGTGTTCGCGGGATTCTTGATTGGACCAGCGGTGCCAACTTCTCGTCTTGACGGCAGGTGTAACTCGCCAAGGCCGCCATACAAAGATCGCCCGGCGGCGATCTCGGCTTGCAGCGCTGCAGTTTGGATCCAGCGGCTCTTATAAGTTGGCAGTGAGTTCCCAAACACCACCCGATGCAGCATGGCATCACCATCAAACATGTGGTAGCCGCCGCGTGGCTCAAACATTGGATTTGGCCCGTTACGTATGAACATCCCTTGCAGCGCAGACGGAAGTTCTCCACTGACCTCTAGCTCTACCTCGTCAGACTCGGTGGCTAAAGGAGTAAACAGCCCGCCCAACATCGGCTGGTTCCGATGGTTTGTCACACTGCCGACTGTCTCGGGGCTTGCAGTCTCGGGGCTTGCAGTCACAAGGCTTGCAGCCTCGGGGCTTGCAGCCTCGGGGCTTGGATAATCGACATGTTCAGTGGCTGCCACAGAGTTCTCCAAATCCTTGGCGAAGGCTCAGGTTAACACCGTTTACCGGAAGAACTTATCGGCGAACTCACCTGCCGAGAAGGAAGCTTTGTGGCTCGGCGCCTGCGACCCGAACAGACTCTGGGCTGAATGCTGCTGGAAGCAGCGCCTCACTATCTCGCCCAAGAAGAATGAGGGTTCCGTCACTCAGAGTCTCATGTAGACGAAACCCTGTGACCCAACGTTGCGAGTAGGCGCACCACACATCTACTGCAATCACTGGCGGAGAATCTTTCGGCTCAACGCTCGGAGCACGTACCGGAGGAATAATGGAAGCCGGAATCAAATGAGATTCGGTGAGCAGTTCGTCAAACATGGCAACCCCTGATTCGATGGATTCAACGGAATCAACCCCCCGGTTGATACCTCCTCTATCGGAAGAGTCAATGAGTACTTGAGGGCTCTGCCAAAAAACCCTGAACAAAGTTTCTGATTACATGCCGTGCAGAGCTATCCAGCCCGAGGCTGAGCTAGGCGGCCAGAGGCTGAGCTAGGCAGTCTGAGGCTGAGCTAGGCAGTCTGAGGCTGAGCTGTGCGAGCCCTGGCCTGAGCACGCTCACGGCGGATGCGACGGCGCTCACGCTCGCTCAGTCCACCCCAAATGCCAAACTTCTCTCGATTGGTCAGCGCGTACTCCAAGCAGTCCTCACGGACGACGCATCCTTGACACACTGCTTTGGCATCTTTGGTGGAAGCGCCTCTTTCGGGAAAAAACAAGTCTGGATCAACACCGAGACAGTTCGACAACATCTGCCAACTCTTGTCTTCCTCATTCTCATTCATGGGGTAAATCCTCATTCCGTTTCGAGCTCACCGAGATGGCGAAAAGGCGATTTATGTGCGGGAAATTGACTGACGCATCAAGTTACAACTTTGTAGTTCGATAGTCTGTCCCGTTGCGAGCGCTAGCGCAAACTGTTTGTCAGAATCAAAATGCCAAGCATAAGAAGCACGTACCTCTCAAGCCCCAAAGCTGCACTACCGCGCTGCTCAATTCCTGCGAGGAGTTCCAACACTCGTTGCTTCGAGAATGGGGTCCTCCCCTGGGCGGGGGTCAACGAGCGGGCATCGAGTACCGGTATAGATCGTCGGCATGCAGCGATTGCAATGCACGCAACCCGAACTGGTTGCAGTTCCTGCTTGATACTTGAGCAACAAGTCAGGGTCATGGAGCAGCGCTCGCCCCATAGCAACGAAGGCGAAACCGTCAGCTAGTGCAGCCTCAGCAGTATCTAGCCGGCTGATTCCTCCAAGTAATATCAGTGGAAGGTCAACCTGAGACTGAACTTGTTTGGCTAGGGGTAAGAAGTACGCCTCTTCGTAGGGGTAGCTTCGCAGGAACTTCTTGCCAACAAGTTTGAACCCGGGGCGCAGGTACCACGGCAAGGTTGCGCCGAACTGCTTGAGCGGTGCGCGTCCCTTGAACAAAAACATCGGGTTTGCCAAGGAACTACCACCGGTGAGTTCAAGTGCATCTAACGCACCGTCTGCTTGCAACCATTGAGCGACCTGAATGCTCTCGGTGATTCCTAGACCACCTCGAAACCCATCGACCATGTTGAGCTTTGCAGTGATTGCAACTGTCCTACCTACAGACTCCCTCACTGCAAGCACTACTTGTCGGGCGAATCGAGCACGGTTCTCGAGAGAGCCGCCAAACCGGTCACGGCGGTTGTTGAACTTGGGGCTCAGAAAAGCACTCAGCAAATAGTTGTGCCCTAGGTGAATCTCTAGCGCATCGAATCCAGCTTGAACACAGAGTTGAGCAGCCCGCTTGTAGTCATCGGTGATTCGCGAAATATCGGACTCGGTCGCAGCACGGGTTCTGCGCATGCCGAGCGGATTAAACATTCGATTCGGCGCAATGGACTGCGCACGGTTTGAAGAAGCATTCGCTACAGGCCCGGCATGACCAATCTGCGCACAGGCCAGCGCACCTTGGGCGTGAACAGCATCGGTAAGTCTGCGAAGCCCCTCAACCGCTGCGGGCAGGACTTGAATGCACTCTTTATGGGTTCGACCCTCTGGGGCAACGCTGAGGTAAGCAACCGTGGTCATTGCAACTCCCCCAGCCGCAACTTTGCGATGAAACTCTATGAGTTCATCGGTGACTAGACCGTCGGGTGTGACTCCTTCGAAGGTGGCTGCTTTGATCACAGCATTCCTCAGCGTCAACGGTCCGAGTTGGGCTGGTTGGAACAGATTTGAGTCAGATGCTGGGAAATGGGATTCCGATAACGAAGATCCAGATGATTCATCCACGCACATAGTCTGCCCGAAATGAACGGTCGGACCGACCCGCTACTTCGGGCTGTGAAGAGTCTGACTGCTCGGCGCATCGGTTCGTTGAACGCTCCTATGGGTACTCCGAGCCCTGTTGGTTGAGTGCTCGCAGATCCCGGTCTTGATGGGATACCGAACGATCTCATCGTGCTGACCGATCAGACCCGTTGGGAAGGCTGGTCTGTGCTGGTACCGGTAGTAGCTTGGGGCAGCGGTTACGGTGGACGACTCGAGCTTCTAGATCAGGCACGCAATGACGAGTTGATCGGTGTGCCAAACGCAGAGGAACTCAGTGACGCAATCCCCGATGTTGAGGTCGTGACCGTGAACGGTGGGCACGTTCCTGATAGTGAAACTTAGGTAAGGATCCTCGACGCTCTGGAAAGATTCTTGGGCCGAGTTCGTGACGGCGCGTAGCTCTTCTAGCCGGT
>JBBDMQ010000228.1:0-3545 GCA_040878245.1 Microthrixaceae bacterium | reverse complement strand
CTGGTGGACCGACTGTTGCTGGTGGACCGACTGTTGCTGGTGGACCGACTGTTGCGGCTGGGAAAACCGCTCTGGGCCACTCGAGAACAGCCCGTTGAACGGCGGAACTTCGTCTGGTCTCCACTCATTACTGCCAATGAGTTCGGCCTCTTCGATGCTGTCATCGAAATGATCTACCGGATCAGCACTAAAGACCGATCCGAGCGAATCGCTATATCTCTGAGAACTCTGGTGCTCCGCAGCTTCGGTATCTTGGAACTCTGAGAAGCCATGAGTTCCGTCTTCAGAGATCTCGGACCAAAGCTCATCGCTGTCAAGTAGGGACGGATCCTCAGTGGACCAATCCTCGAGAGGTTCTTCTTGAAGCTCAGAGTCAGGAAAGGGTTTTGCAGCAACGGTCCAGAGGCCCTCAGAGGCCCGAGAAGTCGCTTTGCCTACAACCTCGACGTTATCGGATGCACTAGTCGAAAAAAGCCCTTGAGAGTCGTCCTGATAGGTTTGACCATTGCTCTCAGACACGCCTACTCCTTCAGTCAGAAATTCTTGGGCATTCAGGCCGAACATGAACGGGTTGATCAAACTTTTTGAGCAGGAATCCCTCTTCGTAGGCTAGGGGGTCAATCCAAAGATCCACCCCTCAGGAGTCACTGTTTGAAAACGCAGTTACCGCCCTGGCCACAAGATCAGCGCCCTCGGGCGACAGTTCAAGAAGAGAAACCGCATCAATCCCCTGAGGGCTCATCTTGGGCAGAGTCTTGATAATGACCTCTACCATCTCTGAATCGCCGAGTTTATGAGCGACGGAATCTAGCTGGGTATCTAGAAAAACCAAACAAAGCGCATCTTCGTGTGTCTGGACATCTGAGTCACTGCTGAGATGTTCCTTGCGAATAATGGTGGCTACCCGCTGAACGCTTTCTTGGGGGTACCCACAATTGATCAGCAATTCTGCAACTTCGGCGGCTTGGCGCTTTTTTGCTTGCGACCTCCAGCGAAGATAGCCCGAGCGTCCCGCAGGGAAGTCCGATCGTGGATATATCCAACGCCTAAAATGATGAGCTCGAGCGGCAAGGAGTTGCTCCTCGGTTGCCTCGGAATCCAAACGCTCAACCCAAGTAGTCATCATCTGCGAATGCAGCAGTTCTTTGCAATGACTGTGCCCCTGATAGTTGATCGTGTTGGGGTCTTGGCTGTTGGCTGAGTCGATCTGCTCACAAGCAGATTCATAGAGCGCAGAGACCTGCTTAGCCACGAGCAGCCTGTGGTCGAAGGTCTACTCGCAGAATGAGAACGCCGTCCTCAATGGTTGCTGCAGCGTCGGCAACCATTGCGAAGTCCCGAAAGTCAGTTTCGGCCTGACGAATAAAATCTTTTCGAGCTTCACCTTCAACAGGAGGAATGTTTCGCCGTTTCACGGAAGATGCCCGCTCTGCAAAACGTTGGATCATTGCGTCAGGATCAAAATCGGCCATGAACATAAGCTAGCGAACTGAGCGGTTGTCTACTGACTCAGACCGCTCATCCGGTCGGGTGAGCCGCCAAAAAATGATGGTGGCAATGAGCACAATCAGAGCAAGCAGCAGGAGCCCTGCGATCGCCATTGAGAGTCGAGAACTCGGGTCTGATTCTGAACCAGCAATCTGCAGATGCGCCGCACTCAGTGCCGGGCTCATCTCGGGTCGCCAAGGGCTTGAAGTACGTCGGCGAGAACATCTTCTGTGGCCTCGAGACCGGCAGAAATTCGAACTGTTCCAGGTGTTATTCCTGCGGCTTCAAGCTCTTCCGGCAGCAGGTTTACATGGGTGGTCGAGGCCGGATGGGTGACGAGGGTTTCTGGACCGCCTAGCGATGTTGCAAGCTGACAGATTCGAGTGGACTCAACAAAGGCTCGGCCGGCTTCAAAGCCCCCGGCAAGATCAATAGTCAGCAATCCACCACTATGGCGAAGTTGCTTGAGCGCCAACTCAAACTGAGGGTGAGAAGCCAAACTCGGATGACGAACTTCAACTACGGAACTGTGGTGTTCAAGAGCCTGCGCAAGACACTCAGCGGTTGCCGTCTGCTGACGAAGTCGAACATCTAAAGTCCGCAGACCCTGTAGCCCGCCGAGTGCATCAGCGGGTGCAGCATTTGCACCCTGCAGCACTGCAAAACCCCAGATCCAGTCCAGTAACTCTCTCGTGCCCGCTACAACACCGAGTGTGATGTCATTATGGCCGCCTATTGCCTTTGTAGCCGAATGCATGACTAGGTCAATACCGAAGTCCAAGGGGCGCTGAGACAAGGGGGTTGCAAAAGTGGAATCCACAGCCTTCATCGGGCCTTTTATTGCAGCAAGTTGTTCAAGATCAACAAGGTCGAGGCGCGGGTTTGCTGGAGTTTCGGCAAGTAACAACATCGTGCGGCCTGGAATAACCGCAGCCGACCAAGCCGAAGGGTCGGTGCAGTCCACGTAGGTCACTTCAATACCAAATCTCGGGCAGACCGACTGAAGCAACATCTGCGTACCTGCATACAACTGATGCTGGCTGACGATGTGATCACCCTGCGAGCAGAGTCCCAGAACGACTGCTGCGATTGCGCCCATACCCGAGCCGAACGCACGGGCTGCCTCGGCACCCTCAAGTTCTGCGATTGCTTCCTCAAAGGCATTGACAGTTGGGTTCCCGTAGCGACTGTAAAAACGTGAAGCGCCAACAGAGGTTGCCATCTTTCGACCCTCATCAACCGTGGGAGTCACAAAGGTTGAGGTTGCCCACAACACTGGAGCCAGCGAGGTTCCGTTTGCGCTGCGCCCCGAGCGAATGGCAACCGTCTCTGGCTGCAACACGGCCGCTTCTTGTTCTTCTGCGTCTCGTTCTTCAGATGTGGCGTCAGAAGTCATGCATGCTCCTCAATAAACTCTGCGATTGGCGTGGACAACTGAGCAGTTTCTATCAAGAACCCATCGTGGCCGTGCGGCGAGTCAATGTCGAGCCACCGGCTCTGACTTCCTGAGTCAAGAAGGCCTTGATGCAAAGCGCGTTGCTGCTCGGGTGGGTACAAAGTGTCAGAGCACACAGAAGCCACGAGTGCAGGGGCCTGTACTCGTGCCAAAGCGGCAGTTACGCCACTGCGGCCACGACCAACATCGTGAAGATCCATCGCTCGATTAAGACGTAGGTAGCTATTTGCATCAAAGCGATCCACAAGTTTCTCGCCCTGATACTCAAGGTAACTCTCAACATCGAAACGATGGTCAAGGCTAAATGCCAGTGGTAACTCTGAACGCCGCCCAAACCGTTGAGACAAAACCTGTTCTGTTCGATAAGTAATTTGCGCTGCCATTCGCGCTACAGCCAAACCGCGATGTGGGCCATGGCCGGCTTCCAAGGAGTAGTAATCGCCACCTAGGAATTCCGGGTCAGCCTCAATGGCACTTCGCCCAACGTGGCTCCATGCAATTTGCTGCGCTGAGGCCTCGGTAGTCGAGGAGGCAAGGACCATGGAAGCAACTCGATCGGGGTACATGACAGCCCATTCCAAAGCCTGCATACCACCCATTG
>JBBDMQ010000227.1:0-3576 GCA_040878245.1 Microthrixaceae bacterium | reverse complement strand
ATTACCTCTTTGCTTCTGCGTGAGTGGCTCTCCGCTGGCAGTATTGATTTTTCTCGGTTCTGGTCTCGTCGTGGACGGAGACTTCTGCCCGCTGCATGGGTCACTATCGTGATTGTCATTGCCATGGGTGCAGTCGGAATCTGGGACAGCGAGCAACTTCGCGATCTTCGATCTGATGTCCCCTACTCCCTTGCGTCTGTGTTGAATTGGCATTTCATAGCTGCAGATCGTTCTTATGGGGCACAGTTCGAGGCCCCAAGTCCGCTCCAGCACTTTTGGTCGCTCGCTGTGGAGCAGCAGTTTTATGTGATTCTCCCGCTCATTGTGATGGGAGTACTGCTCCTGACAAGACGGGTGCCTCAGCGCAAGAGACTTTCAAGCCTGGTAGCTGTTCTACTTACCCTGACGTTCATCTCTGCAGTTGCCAACGGCATGCTTGCTCAAGGTGCCATTGACCGCTCCTACTTTGGTACCGAAACTCGAGCGGCCGAGATTCTTATTGGGGCTTTGCTTGCGTGTTTTACATTGCGCCGGACGCGCCTGACATCAGTCAAATTGCAGCGTCTGATGCTGCTACTCGGAGCGCTGGCGCTAGCCGTCGTTGGATGGCTCTTTCATGTCGCTCGCCTGCGCAGCGAATGGCTATACCCCTGGGGATTGCTACTTACCGCAGTCTGCACTTCCCTGATCATTTTTGCTGGCCTTCAGAAAAGTGTCCTGAGTCGTTCATTGTCGGTGGCGCCTCTGCTGTGGCTTGGGCGAATGAGCTACGGGGTCTACCTGTTGCACTGGCCAGTGTTTTGCTGGCTCACTCCAGTTCGCACAGGTTTGGCACAGTGGCCATTGTTTGGGTTGCGCTTCGTAGTGACCTTGCTATGCGCTACTGCCATGTTCCGCTTGATTGAGAACCCTGTTCGCCTTGGTGGCAAATTCAACGGCAGGTCAGGCATGATCGCTGCCTCAGCCCTGCTCGTGATTATTTTGGGAAGCACGTTTCTTGTCACTCGCAACATTGAGCAGCCTTCGGCCTTACTGAGGGCTGCGGCAGTTTCCCCAACTTCACCCACGACTTTGCCTGCTCCTCCACCAATACGATCCATGATAATCGGCGATAATTTTGCAAGATCCATCGCTGATGGACCTCGGCAATCCGAAGAACTGCAGAGTTCGGTACATATTGCTAGTGACTGCGGCTTGGCGCTGGGGGGATGGGTAGCGTTGTCTGATGGTCGGGTTGAGCGCGATGTTGAGCGATGCGCAAGTGTTCGACAGGGTTGGGTTACTTCGCTGCGGACTGAGCTGCCGGAAGTAACTCTTGTGGTGGGAACTACTCGAGATATTTCACCGCGAAGGCTGCTTACGACTTCTCCATGGCAGCAAGCTGATTCTGTCGAAGTCACCGATTTCCTCCGAACCGATATTGCGGACCTTGTCGACCAACTCGCTGCCGCTGGCAGCAAAGTGGCCATCCTGACCGTTCCACATATGCGCAACACCGCACCACCTTCGGCGCTTCCAGAGCCGCCCTCTGACCCAGATCCAAATCGAGATGCGATGCGTATCGCCGAAAGACTCGCCGTCATTGACGGAGCCCCAACCCAAGGTTTTGTAGAGAATGAGAATGCGCGCGTTGATAGTTATAACGCGATCCTGGCTGAAGTTGCGAGTAGCCGTGGGTTATTGCTCCTTGATCTCGCCACTGAGATGGCATCTTGGCCCGAGGGTGAGTTCAGTGATTTACGAAGCCCAGATGGTGTTGGTCTCAGCCTCACTGGTGCCGCCAAGACTCGGGACTGGATCTCTGGCGAGCTACGAGCGGCTGCCAAACTTCCAGCTGAGGCCGCAGCCTCTGCTGTTCAAATGTCATCTATGGCAGCCCTTAGTTCGCAAGCCCCACTCCCGGAAGCTCCTCCGCTCCAAGACCGTCAACAGATCCTTCCAGGAGTAGCCACACGCGTCATGATTCTTGGCGATTCAGTTGCACACACTCAAGCGTTTGGTCTTGAAAAATGGTCGAAGTCAACCTCGCTTATCAGAGTTTTTAACGCCGCACAGTTCGGTTGTCCGGTGACAAGAGGTGGAGGCTTCCGCTTCCAGCAAGATATTGACTCGTTCCGAGAGGATTGTGATTGGAGCCAACAAATACCTAATTGGCTCAACGCATTTCAGCCTGATGTTGTTTTATTATCTTCGGGAATCTGGGAGGTTGTGGACAGGCGCTTCCTTGGAGACGATCGATTTCGACATATAGGTGACCCAGTCGTCGATCAATACATCCTGTCGGAGTTTCTCTCAATAATCGACTTAGCTGCCAGCACTGGTGCAACTGTCGAACTGCTCACGCAGTCTCATTTCAACGCTGGTCTTGATCAGGGATATACGAATCTTCCTGAATCCGACCCGACTCGAACGGATCGGCTGAACCAGATTTTAGTTGAAGCGGTTTCCTTGCGACCTGGTGTGGCATTTCTGCTTGATTTCGCTTCTTGGCAAGCAGCGCAACCTGGTGGTGCCGTGAATCCTGATGTCCGCCCAGACGGTCTGCATTTCACTGATGATTATTCGGGTGTGATTGCCGACTGGCTCGGACCAGAATTGCTTCGCGTGGCTCGGCAGGAATAGGGCCTGAACTGCACTGCTTAAACTGCCCTGCTTGAAACTGTGCCTGCTTAAACTGTGCCTGCTTAAACTGTGCCTGCTTAAACTGTGCCTGCTTAAAACTGTGCCGGCACGGCCTACTAACCCAGACGAGAACTTGCTCGAGCAGCATCACGGGCAATCACGGGAGCATCTCTTCCGGTACCTTTGGATTCGCCCTCTGATTGCTCGTGGTAATCCTCATCCACATTGACGTTCCAGATGTCATGGTGACCAGTTCCAAGAATATTTTCTGCCGTCAGCAGGGCGGTCAGCATTGAGTGGTCTTGGTTGTTGTACTTATGCATTCCATTTCGGCCTACCGGATGCACATTCGGTGCGTGCTCAGTGATCCAGTCGTTCAGCACCGCAACGTTGTCTGCATAGAACTCGTCGTAAACCGGGTAGGCCTTGGGCTGCCTCACGACATAGCCAGCCTCGACTATTGAGGGATCACCTAGGCCAAGAATTGCAAGCTCACGTTTACCGCGGGCTACGAGTTCTTCATCGGAAGCATTCCAAAGATCGTCTCCCTCAAACACGAAGTACTCCAAACCCAGACAGGTCTTGCCATCCTTGACTAGGTAAGGGGACCAAGAACCAAAGTTCTGAATTCGGCCCACCATGACATCTGGGGAGTGGATATAGATCCAGTTATCCGGAAAGCCTGCAGACTCTGGGACGACTAAAGCAACAGTCAAGAAATCTCGAAAGTGAAGATCATCAGCTGCACTCAGAACTTTTGCTTCTGGTTGGGGGTTCATCGCCCGAAGTAGCAACGGGAATGGCATTGATGACACCACGTGATCTGCATGGTATTCGGTGAGTTCTCCCCCGTTTGTTCGTGCCCAAACTGAACGTGCCGCCCCGTCAGAGTGGTCAACTCGCTCAACTCTTGTTTCCATCAAGACTTTGGAACCCGAAGCCTGAACGAGTTCT
>JBBDMQ010000226.1:0-3583 GCA_040878245.1 Microthrixaceae bacterium | reverse complement strand
ATCGTTTTCAACACTTCTACTTCTCAGCTAGGCGAGCCCGAATTCTCTGGCTCGCCGAACCTCCTGCGCCCTCGCAGGAGGTTCTTCGGTTTTAGGCCTGAGGCCTGCCACAGGCAAAGCCCCACTCAGTAATTCCCAGCAGTCATACCCAGCAGTAACACCCAGCAGTAACACCCAGCAGCGAATAGGACCAAGCCATGTCACTTGACCTCAGTTCAGTCAAAAAAATGCCATTCGAGAAATACCGGCCGTTCCTTCCGCTCGAAGATGTAGCTGTTGCTTCCAAGCAGCGCTCTTGGCCGGATCAGCGCATAGATGTTGCGCCGATCTGGTGTTCAGTGGATCTACGGGATGGCAATCAGGCCCTGATTGACCCGATGGACCCAGTGCGCAAGTTGCGGATGTTCGAGACGCTCGTTGGGATGGGTTTCAAAGAAATTGAAGTTGGTTTTCCCTCGGCATCGCAGACCGACTTTGATTTTGTGCGTCAACTCATTGAGCAAGACCTGATTCCAGATGACGTCACCATTCAAGTTTTGGTGCAGTGTCGTGAGGAACTGATTGAACGCACTTATGAGTCCATCAAAGGGGCAAAAAACGCGATTGTTCACTTCTATAACTCCACCTCGGTACTGCAACGCCGGGTGGTATTCGGCTTAGACCGAGAGGGCATTATTGATATTGCAGTGAAGGCCGCCCAGATTGCTCGCAAACTAGAGGCCACCATTCCAGAAACTGCAGTGCGTTACGAATATTCGCCCGAGTCGTTTACCGGGACAGAGCCCGACTTTGCCATTCAGATCTGTGCTGCTGTGATGGAGGCGCTTGAGTTAGCTCCCGAGGAAAAGTTGATTCTCAACCTTCCAGCCACTGTCGAGATGTACACGCCCAACGTGTACGCCGATGTTATTGAGTACCTGCATCGCAATCTGCCGAGCCGTGATCAGGTCGTGTTATCGCTGCATCCGCATAACGATCGGGGTACAGCTGTAGCAGCCGCAGAGCTGGCGCTCATGGCCGGAGCTGACCGTATTGAAGGGACCTTGTTTGGCAACGGTGAACGAACCGGCAATGTTGACATCATCACGTTGGCAATGAACTTGTTTACGCAGGGGGTTGACCCCATGTTGGACCTATCAGATATTGATGCACTTCGAAGGACTGCTGAGTATTGCAACCGTCTGCCTGTACACGAGCGGCATCCATACGTCGGCGACTTGGTCTACACAGCGTTTTCTGGATCACATCAGGACGCCATCAAGAAAGGCCTTGACGCTCTCGACCCGTCAATTTCGGCGACTGCAGCTCAAGGTGCCAAAGAGTACGAAAACTGGGAGGTCCCGTATCTGCCGATCGATCCCGCTCACGTTGGCCGCAACTACGAGGCCGTGATTCGTGTCAATAGCCAATCTGGCAAAGGCGGCGTCGCCTATGTCATGAAAGCGGAATACGGCCTTGACCTGCCTCGGAGACTACAGATCGAATTCTCTCGCCGGATTCAACATGTTGCAGAAGATTCAGGAACCGAAATCAGCCCCGAGGTAATGTGGCGTGAATTCGAGTCTGCCTACTTGTCTCCCCGCAGTAATGGGGTGGAACTCCGTTCGGCCGAGGTTGTGACTACTGACGAAGGCGCAAAGATCGTCGCCCAGTTACTTGTCAACGGGCTAGCAAGAACTGTCTCTGGGGCTGGCGGCGGACCAATATCTGCCTTTATGCATGCCCTTGCTGCAGACGAAGTTATTGGCGCCACTGTTGTTGACCTTGACGTGTTGGACTATGCCGAACACGCTGTGGCTGTGGGCGGAATCTCTGCAGGCTCTGATGCAACTGCAGTTGCCTTTGTCGAAACCAAAGCAGGAGACGGCACCGTTCATTGGGGTGTTGGCCTACACGAAAGCATTCTGACAGCATCGCTACGTGCAGTAGTTTCGGCGCTAAATCAGTTCACTGCCTGAGTCCACTCACTCAGGGCTGCGAATTCAGGGCGGCTAGCGACCAGTCGAGATATATGAGTGCAGTTGTCGCGTCTCATCTTCAAGTTCGGTGAGCCGCCACTTCACAACGTCGCCAATGCTCACAATCCCACAGAGCACCCCTTCAACTACGACCGGAACGTGACGGATGCGGCGGTTGGTCATCATGGCCATCACCTGCTCAAGAGAATCTTCGGGCTTACAGGTAACGACATCAGAAGTCATCAGGTCAGTCACGCATTCATGCAGAATGTGGCCTCCGCGCTCTGCGAGTGCTCGAACCAAATCTCGCTCAGAGATCACTCCCAAGATCCCACGGCCGTCTTGTGATACGACTAGCGCTCCAACTCCATGTAGACGCAAGTGGTTTGCCGCTTCGGCAACCGTGGCCAAGGGTGAGATGGTCGCAACGGTTGAACCCTTTTCTGAGATAACCCAAGAAACTCTCATCGCAGACCCCCAGTCCGAGAACCTCATTACTTGTTGGAACGAAGTCTCGCGCGTCTTGCTTGAGTTGGCTAGGGGAAAACGACTCTAAATGAATTCCTCAGATTTGCGACGGAGTGGCGAGGAAATTGTTGACAATGCGGCGACAATAAACAGGTGGATACGAAACCCCTAACGCCCACCCGCCACTTAGCGAGCGCCCCTCTGCCCGCACCGGTAGCTCGCGGGTCGGCAACGGATCGAATTGTTGAATATATTGATCATCATCATCCCAAATTGGGCTCGTTGCTTCTGAAACTCAGATGGGGTGGTGTACGCACCTTTGAGCCGAACGCTGTAGTCGGCGCTGCAGTGCTGAGCGCCGGAACTAGCGCTGGGGTGGGGCTTCGGCACGTGCTTGGCCGTGGACGCAATGGGCGGTTGCGGGTACCGCTAGCACTTGCCGCCCCAGGTGGCACCGTGGCGGTGTGGATTGCTGTCTGGCGTTGGGATGCCGCTCGTTGGCGGCGGCGCCATGTGTCGATGGTCCTTGACCTGACACCGGATCGGCTGACTCAACTTGTTGAGAATCTGCGCTCACAGGGATTTCCGGTTGAGCGATGGGTGGGAGAGAGGTCTATTGGTGGGACCCGATTCGGGATCTCTTGCCGAGCTCGGGACCTTCGCAGAGTCAATGCCGCAATTGGTCACCTCACAAATAATCAGTTCGCTCTGAACAGCTAGTCTCTGCTTCGCACCTTAACCCGAGAAGAGGGACCTAATCGTATGACGCTTTTCAAAGTTGGAGTTCAGCTTCAGCCACAGGCAACCACCATGAGTTCCTTGCTAGATACTGCTCGTGCGGTCGAGGATCTTGGCGTTGACTCCGTATGGACCTGGGATCATTTCTACCCGCTTTATGGTGATCCAGAGGCTGCACACTTTGAGGGTTACTCGGTGCTTGCTGCCATGGCAGCCCAAACTCAGCGGGTGCAGCTTGGCGCAATGGTGAGCTGCAACTCGTACAGAAACCCCAGCCTTCATGCCGATATTGCTCGCACCATTGATCACATTTCGGATGGCCGGTTTGTACTTGGCATTGGTTCGGGTTGGTTTGAGCGTGACTATCAGGAGTACGGCTTTGAGTTCGGCACTGCCCCAGAGCGACTAGCCAAACTTGG
>JBBDMQ010000225.1:0-3585 GCA_040878245.1 Microthrixaceae bacterium | reverse complement strand
GGTGACAACAAGTGGAATAAACCAGAGAGCTCGTTGTGGCTGCCTCTCAAAAGTATCTGCTGGCAGATCAGCTTTGATCTGCTTGCGGGTTTCCTCGGTGCTCGGGTGTGACATGGAGTCAGACATGGCGTTCCTTTGGGAGATCTTCTGATCAATGCGTTTGAAGCTTAGCTTACGGATACGTAACTTACAGTACCGTAACCTACGCCACCGTAGTATCATTGTCACTATGGCAGATGGCACACGGACTCGGCTCTCGGCCGGCGAGCGAAGAAATCAACTTGTTGAGGTTGGCCGCAAAGTGTTCGCAGAGAAAGGCTTCGAAGGAACTTCAGTAGAAGAAATCGCTGAGCGCGCCAAAATCTCAAAGCCGATTATTTACGAACACTTCGGAGGCAAAGAAGGCCTGTATGCCGTGATCGTGGACAGAGAGATGGATTACGTCATTCAACATATCTCTGAAGCCATTTCTTCGGGTCCTCCACGTGAGCGCATTGAGGGTGCGGCACTTGCCTTTATGCGTTACGTCGAGGAACGCCCCGACGGATTCGCCGTGCTTTCTCGGGACTCCCCAACTCAGAGTGGCCTGGCCAACTTGTTGGCTGAGGTTGGTTTTCGTGTGGGTAATGTCTTTACCGAGGAGTTCAAGCGCGCTGGATACGATCCCAAAGCAGCACCGATCTATGCCCAAAGCCTGATTGGCATGGTCACTTTTGTGGGTCAATGGTGGGTTGATAATCCGAAGATGTCGGCCGACGAGGTGGCCTCCCATATCTCAGCGTTGTCTTGGATGGGACTGAGACATCTACCAAAGAAGCCCGTCAAAGCGGTACATGCTCCACCAAAGTGAGACAGTTGTTGGTATGGCACAGAATCAAGTAGATACCCCGAGTGCTTCTGTGAACCGCTTGGCGGTGCGAGTAACCAAAGATGCTGCTCGTCAGATTCGCGGCGGTCACCCTTGGGTATTTAATAACTCGATCACATCACTCAAGCCCTCCGGCCAAACTGGCGATCTCGCAGTGGTCTTTGATGACAACCGTAACTTTATGGCTATTGGTCTGTACGACCCTGACTCGGCAATCAGCATCAAAATCTTGCATCAGGGCAAGCCCGCACAGATTGATGAAGCCTTCTGGATCCACCGACTCACAACTGCACACAATCTGCGCTCGGTAGCATTCGATCCATCTCATACAACTGGCTATCGGTGCGTACACGGCGAGAATGATTCGCTTCCCGGTTTAGTGCTAGATCGCTACGCAAATACCTATGTGCTCAAGCTGTATAGCGCAGCTTGGTTTGTGCATCTCAATGAGATTCTGAGCAGCATTGCGCATGTGTTTAAACCCGAAGCAGTAGTTCTGCGGCTAGCCCGAGGCTTGCAAACTCCTGCTTCAAAGTTTGTATTTCAAGGCGAGCCGCTGTCTGACGGGCGAGCGCTGATCGGCGATCTACCCCGAGCAGCAGTGCAATTTACCGAGAACGACCTTCGGTTTGAGGCCGAAGTCGTTCATGGTCAAAAAACTGGCTTCTTCCTTGACCAGCGAGACAATCGTGCTCGTGTGCGCTCTCTTGCTCAGGGGTCTCGGGTTCTTGATGTGTATTCATGTACCGGCGGGTTCTCTGTCAACGCAGCTGCTGGTGCGGCAGCTCTTGTGCATAGCGTTGATATCAGCGCAGCAGCAATTGAAGCTGCCAAGCGCAATATGGCTCGAAATGGCGGCCGACCTGCAGTCCGGGCCTGCACTCATCAGGTATCAGTGGGCGATGCCATGACGGTGATGTCGCAAATGATTGATGCCGGTCGGCTCTTTGACATCGTGATTGTTGACCCGCCCTCGTTTGCCTCACGTCAGGATCAAATCGATGGTGCCCTGCGCGCCTACGGCAAACTGACAGAGCTTGCAGTCAGGCTGATCAACCCCGGTGGCATGCTGGTTCAAGCCTCTTGTTCGGCCCGAGTGAGCTCAGACAGATTCATCGAGGCTGTTGGCGATGCCGCCTACCGCTCGGGGGTGCAACTAGACGGAATGAGTCACGCAACTCATGCTGTGGATCACCCCGATACATTTCCGCAGGGTGCCTACCTCAAGGCAGTCTTTGCTCGTGTAATTCCCGCTTAGCTGGGCGTCTCTAACCGACCGTCGACGTGGCGCGCAAAGCGCTGCGGATCTGCTCCGTGTACTGGCCCATCCTCCGGCCAAGGCCAACCACCAAATTCGGTGCGCCGGTAGTCATCGAATGCCTGCTCAAGTTGGGCTCGCGTGTTCATCACAAAAGGCCCATATTGCGCCACAGGTTCACCTATCGGTCGGCCTTGCAACAATAAAAGCTCAACGGCCTCTGCTCCTGCAGCTAGCTCAACATTGCAATCACCAGCAATCACCAGACCTGTCGAGCACTCATACTGCTCGCCCGCAACAGCGAGCGAGCCACCCTCAAAGAAGTACAAGACCCTTGTCGTATCAGGCCCAGTTGCGGCCGGCAAAGTCCACGTTGATCCGGCCTGCATTCGAATAGACCAAATCGCAACCTCTGACTCATGCTGCGCCGCCCAAGAGTTGGGTGGCGGCTGTGGCGGAGCGATATTTGATGCAGTCGAGGGGTTTGCTGACTCGTTCGGCGACTCTGCAGCAGTTCCGGCAAGAGAGCCTGCGATGACGGTGACCTCTGTGGTGAGTTGTTCGGCATCAACGAAGAGAACTCGAGGAATCTGCTGATTCCACAACATCGTGAAGTGGGGGTCCACCATCTTGTCTTCAGCCGGGAGGTTCAACCAGATCTGAAAAAGTTCCACTGGATTGGGATCGTTCCGGCTGAGGAGCGGAAACATCTCGGAGTGCACAATCCCAGAACCAGCGGTGAGCCATTGCACATCGCCAGCCCCAAATCTTGCTGCGGCGCCCAAAGAGTCAGAGTGGTCAATGAGCCCAGTTCGAACAAATGTCACCGTCTCAAAGCCGCGATGAGGGTGTTGCGGAAACCCGGGCACTCTTGAACCGTGATACATCCGCCAGCCATCTTTGCCAGCAAAGTCAGAACCCATCTGCCGTCCCTCAAGGGAAGCAGACGGGCCAAACTGCGCATCGCCCTGCGGGTAGGCATCGTTGTGATGTGCGCAGAACAAAAACGGATCAATCGTTGGCCACTGAGGGCCAAGCTCAAAGCTCTGCAGGACTGGATGTTGGGTCACAGGACTAGATGTTGTGTCACAAGATGACAGCTAGCTGAGTGGTGGAAGTGACTGCTGGTTGTCCATCATGTCTGCCATGACCACCTTGATGAACTCGTCGACCTCACTCGTCAGGCCCCCGCTGACCCCGCCATAAATCGCAGCGCTTCCCGCTGGTTCATCTTTACGCTCAACGGCGTAGGTCACAGCCTCGTCAAGGTCACTGGCAAACTTTTCTGCAAGACCGGGCTGGGTTTGCGGTCCTGTGACTGCCATATGAATTGAGTTGGGGTATTGCTGCCCGTTAAAGCGCCACCCTCGCAACTTCATGAAGTCATTCACGTGATAGATGTCGAACAGATCCGAGGTGAAGGCAAAGCAGAAAGTGGGTTCGCCAATGATGCGCAACT
>JBBDMQ010000224.1:0-3587 GCA_040878245.1 Microthrixaceae bacterium | reverse complement strand
CAGCCTGTTTGCTCGTCTGCATGAGGTGATTGAGTCGGGCGAACTCGGTGATGTTGTGACGATTCAGTTATCCGAAAATGTAGCGTTCTGGCATTATGCGCACTCCTACGCTCGCGGTCACACTCGAAGCAGCAGGGTCCCGTGGCTGTTACAGAAGTCCTGCCACGATCTAGATCTACTGACATGGCTAGCGGGTTCTCCGGCCGAATCGGTCTCTTCTTTTATTCGCCCGACTGAGTTGCGTGAAGAGAATGCCCCAGAGGGTGCGCCCGAGTACTGCATCGAGGGTTGCCCGCATTCCCAGACCTGCCCCTACGACGCAGTTGCGACCTATAGAGACCTCACCCCCGTCTTGGGAGACCTTGCTATGGCTGAGCGACCGCTTGGATTGGGCGCAGGAGCCTCCCTGCTCAGATCTGTTCGCCCCAAGCTCTTGGCTTCTTCGATCCCTGCTGTTTCTAAAAAGCTCGAGTGGTGGCGATGGCCAGTTGCAGCAGTCACCGATGACCACACCGCAGAGGGTCTTGATACCGCTTTGCGAACCACTCGATGGGGGCGCTGCGCATACCGAGTTGGTGACAACGATCAGCCATCTAGTCAAACGGTCTCCATTCAATTCCAGAACGGAGTGCTTGCAAACTTCACCTTGCAGTCGACCTCCTATCGGACCATGCGCGTTGTCCGAGTTGACGGCACAAAAGGGTCTGCATGGGGTGAGCTCCACTCTCTAGATGGTTGGCTGAACGTGGCCGATCACAAGTCGGGGCGAATTCGCAAACAGCGCATACCTACTGCCTACGACGGCCACGGCGGCGGCGAACAACCGCTCTTTAGAGAGTTTCTGGCTGCTCTGTCTTCGGGCCGCCCCTCCGAAGTCTCGGCCAAAGTGAGTGCCGAAAGTCATCGGATTGCTTTTGCTGCGATGGAATCGGCTGCAACACATCAGGTGATTCAACTTGGGACAGCACGAACTTCTGCGCTTCCTGAAGCGCCTACTCAAGATATTCCGCTGACTTCTGACTAAGGGCGAGGACTCTCGCCGTCCGGTCCAGCGCGCTCAAACGTGCAGAGGTTCTGGAACTACGCAACGATAAAGGGGGTGGAATATCAGACCTCAGTAGAGATTGCCGCCGACCCCGAACTGGTATGGCGAACGCTCATGGACATTGTCTCTTGGCCAAAGTGGACCGATACGGTGACTTGGCTGGCGCGAGTAGAGGACGAACCACTTGGTCAAGGTAGTGACGTGCAGATCAAGCAACCCCGACTCAAGGCAGCAGTTTGGACTGTTTCAGCATTCGAGCCTCGCAAGAGTTTTTCTTGGACAAACTCTGGGGCAGGTGTGATCACACAGGTCGATCACGAAATTGCCCCAACCGAATCAGGAACAACAGTGACCTTCCGGATTATTCAGTCTGGACTACTTTCTGGGATCTCTTCGCTGGTTGGTGGTTCGGCGACTCGTCGGATGATTGATACACAAGCGGCCGGGCTTCGAGCATTCTGTGAATCCGGAACCAATCCGGCTGAAACCGCAACTTCTTAATCCCGACGGCCTGCTTTATCTAGCTGGCTTGCTCAGTTCGGATCGCTTGCTTCATCCACGGCGAAGTCGGCTGAGTCGGGGTTCAACTAGCTTGGGCCCATGACAGTTGAAATTGAACTTACTGAGACTGAACTTGAGGTTCACCTCACTGGGGTGAGTGGCGCTCTGGCAATGAAGTCGCACCTCACTCTCCCCCTTGCTGATGTTGTAAGCGCTCAGGTCCTTACCGTGGAACAGGCTAAAGGCGGCGAGAAAATGTCTGCCAAGTTTCCCGGCACTCGAATTCCTGGAGTCTTCTGGGCCGGGTCATTCCGCAACGCTGACTCCTGGCAGTTTTGGTATGTGGCCCGGGCAGAAACTGTGCTTGTCATTGATGTCGACCACGAGAAGTACGCCCGTCTAGTACTTGAATTGCCAGAGCCCCAACTAGTGGCAGATCAGATCAACGCTGCTCGAAGCGGGAACTAAATCACCCAAAACTCCGTTTTGTCTTGGGGGTCTGGCGCAAGACAAAACAGATTGTGGCGCTGCTAACTTGTGGCGATGCGAGTTAGTCACCCGAAGGTTGCTCTAGCAGGTGACCAAGTTGTGCTCTCTTGCGATGTCGCGTTTGATGGCGAAGAACGATCTTGGTGGATCTCCGCCCCAAAGGATCTGATTCGGTTTATGGTCCCGAGCTTGGACCCGTTTTTACCTCTAGCCACCTTGTTAGCGAGTTACCTTGGACAGGACTTGCAGCTTGACCAGGCCATTTCTGAGCAGCAAGCAAAGGGTCTGACAGCGGCCTCGACCATGTTTACACAGTGGTGGGGATGGTCGGTACCGCAGATTGAAATAAGCCGCACTAGCGCCGAATCGGATAGTGGTCTGCGGCCATCAGACCTAGTGCAGCTCAGCAGAAGTGAGCCGGATTCCGAACTGAGGAGTTCATCTAAAATCAGTGGAGATCAAGCGGGGTTGTTGTTTACTCGCGGGGTTGACTCAACAGCCTCACTCGTTGCTGCACGTAATGGATCCGCAGCGAGAGTCACTCACCTGATAGGGATTGACGGCCTCGAGCCAAACCACTCACCGCAAGTCGCCGCTGAAGTTTGGGCTGACACCCAAGCCGTGGCGGATCTTGTCGGCCTGCCGCTCATCCGTCTGAGGACCAATCTGCGCGAGCAGGCAGACATGCTTTTGCCATGGGGATCAACTCACGGGGCAGTGCTAGTCGGCACGGGGCTATCACTCAGTCAAATGCTCGGAACACTCTGCATTTCTCAAACTGTGACCGACTCTGATGATCTCCCACACGGCAGTAGCCCCAATCTTGATCCGATGTGGTCAACTGATTTGACTCAGGTTGTGGCGGTGCACTCAGGATTGAATCGTGTTGAGAAGGCAGCAGTCGTTTCAACTGAGCCAAAATTGGCTGCAGCTATCAAGGTGTGTTGGGAAACAGACACTCGAGGTAACTGCGGCCGGTGCTACAAGTGCCTGCATACGCTGACTTGCTTTGAGTTGGTTGGGGCGAGCCAACTTGTTGAGCAGGCCTTCGACAGACCGTTCAGCAGCTCGGCCATCTTTCAGCTTGCGGGACCGAGTTCTGGAGTGGCGCTTCAACAGGTTATGGAGGCCATTGATGAGGACCACGCTGAACTCAAGGAGGCTTGGGAGGATTTTCTTTCGCGAATCCAAAATGGGCAGCGTCGAGGACTTGCAGGGCTCAGCCCGGCGGCTAGGTTCGCAGCCTCAGGCCTTGAACTTGGTACCGATGATCTAGTTGGGTGGGGGGCCAATTCAGTCCCGATACCGGTGTCACTTCATGAGTGCCATTCGCTGTCTCTGAGTAGCGCAAATTTTGAAAGACCGATTGACTGGTGTGTGGTCGACCGCAACGATTCTGCGTCAGTTGAGTTGGCAGCTGAACTCACTGACCACTGGCCCGAGGGTGCAGTCTTGCTTGTTGATGCCGATATTTCTGGGGCACCACCTAGTGCGGTGTCTCGTCTGTTGGTCGCATCAAAGGTTCGCTGCTGGCTGAGTGCCGCACCGTTTC
>JBBDMQ010000223.1:0-3591 GCA_040878245.1 Microthrixaceae bacterium | reverse complement strand
GTCTTCGAGCCGGAGAGAGCTACACCGTTGTTGCCCGACCTGCAGCCACACGCATGGAACGCAAGTTGGCCAAGTCACAACGAGCGTTGGACCGCCGCTTTGAGGGGCTGACTCGCCCCACAAGATCTCAACTCCGGTTAGCAAGGAAGCTGTCAAAAATGCAGCGCCGAGTCGGTAGAAATGTCGCAACTTCAAGAGGCTCACGTAAGAGAGTTGCCAAAGAAGTAGCCCTAGGAAGAAAGTTTGACTCAAAGATGCGGCCTTCCAAGCAGCAACTGAGAGTGGCAAAGGAACTCACGGCGGTCACCGATCAATTGGACTTGTCAAGAGCTCGAAGTTTGCAGTCTGCCCGCCGCAAAAATCGAATTCGCAGAAGGCGTACCAAAGTCACGGTTTATGACTGAATCTCGTCCATCATGTAGCCATGATTGTGCGAGTTCGAAACCCTCATTCTGAGATTCAAATGCCGGGGCCAGCCCTTGTCTCGGTCATTCTTGAGCGTCTAGGCATCAATCGTGAGTCGGTGTTAGTCATTCGAAATGGAATGATCGTTGCCGGCGATGAGCGCATCGAAGATTCCGACGAGGTAGAAGTCCGACCAGTTATTTCTGGGGGTGCTTTCGAAGTCGACAGTACTGATACCTCACAAGTAATGAGCAGGAAAAGGTTTGAATCGTGAAGTGCGTTGTTTGTCGTGAACCGGCAGTTATTGATGTTCGCAGGGCGAACTCAAACTTTTGCCAGGATCACTTTGTTCGTTTCTGTTTGGAGCAAATGTCTCGTGCAGTGCGTGAATTTGACATGTTCTCCCCCGAAGCCAAAATCCTTGTCGCTGTTTCTGGCGGGAAGGACTCGCTAGCTGTCTGGGACATGTTGCAGCGTTCCGGTTATCAGGCAGATGGCCTATATCTAGGCCTAGGTATTACTGATTACAGCGACACCTCAGCTCACTTCGCCCGCACCTTTGCCACTGCTAGAGATCTGAAATTGATAGAGGTCGATCTACCAACTGAGTATGGCTATGACATTCCTACAGGCGCCCGCACCGCGGGACGGGTGCCCTGCTCGGCGTGTGGAACCTCAAAGCGACATTTATTCGACAAAGCCGCACTTGATGGGTCCTACGATGTCTTGGTGACGGGGCACAATCTTGATGATGAGGCGGCAGTGCTTTTTGGAAACGTTCTGCGCTGGCAGACCGAGTATCTCGCAAGGCAGATGCCCGTGCTTTCTGCATGGCTGGGCTTTCCTGAAAAAGTCAAACCGCTGATTCGGCTATCCGAACGTGACACGGCTGCCGATTGCGTCATCTCAGGGATTGACTACATCATCGATGAGTGTCCGATGTCCTCTGGCAATAAGCATCTCAGGTACAAGAAGGCACTGAACTCCATCGAGCTTGTCTCGCCAGGCACAAAGTTTGACTTCTATTCTGGATTCCTTCGCAAAGATTCTCACCTGTTTCGAACGGCATACTTTGAGCACACTGAGAATCATGCGACCGCTGAGCGCAGCAGGCACGCAATCCCGGCTGAGGTTAGCCATGCTCAACCTGTCAGGATAGCTACCCGAGCAGAACGCTCGACATCATCTCTACATGCAGAACTTGAGGCAGGACAATGAGCGGACCATTAGCCGAGGGAGACTTAGTGCAGTTCTTGGACAACAAGGGCCGTCGCTATCAGGCAGTTCTTACCATCGGAAAGGAGTTTCATTCGCATTCCGGTTATGTGGCCCACGACGAGATTATTGGTCGTGCTGAGGGCTCGACTTTCAACACCACTCGTGGGCAGTCCTTGATGGTGCTTCGACCAACCCTGTCTGATTTCATTCTAAAAATGCCACGAGGCGCTCAGGTCATTTATCCCAAAGACATTGGGCCAATTCTGATGCTTGCTGACATCGGTCCCGGGGTTCGGGTGCTTGAGTCTGGTGTTGGATCAGGTGCGCTTTCCATGGGAATGCTTCGGTCAGGCGCCGATATTGTTGGTTACGAAATCCGAGAGGATTTTGCTTCAAGAGCTCAAAAAAACGTTCAGCAGTTTCTTGGCGAAGGGGTTATGTCTCGGTACAAGGTGGAGTTGCGAGATTGCTATGAGGGCATTGATGAAAAAGAAGTTGACCGAGTAGTTCTTGACTTGCCGGAGCCCTGGCAGGTTGTACCGCACGCTGCAAAGAGTCTTCGGGCTGGCGGAATATTTTTGGCCTATACGCCTAGCGTGACGCAGGTGGCGAGGCTTCGAGAAGCTTTAGCGCAGGCATCATTTTTCGCATGTGAGACACTCGAGGTACTTCAACGAGGCTGGTACGTAGAAGGCCAAGCAGTGCGCCCTGATCATCGGATGGTTGCGCATACCGGGTTCTTAACTCACGCCCGGCTCGGCGGGTCCTGAGGTATTTGTGCTGGAGCAAGAGTTGGGCTCGATGCACTCAGCACAATGAATATCTTTGATGGCTTACTCATAGCAGGAGCTACTTTTGGCGCCTACGGCGGCTGGAAGCTTGGTTTCCTTCAGCGATTGTCGGGTTGGTTTGGCGCTGCCCTCGGGCTGGGTACTGCATTGCTTTTGCTACCGCGTATTACCCAGGCATCTGGTGTCAGCTCAGATATTGCCATCTTGTCTCTCAGCGCTGCTGTGTTGTTTCTGGCGTTCACTCTCGGGCAGGGTCTCGGTTCTGCACTCGGAGCCAGGCTCCGTCGCTCTGTAGATAGTCGTACTGCCCGTGGAGTAGATGCATTTGGAGGCGCCGTTCTTGGAGTTTTGGGCATCCTCGTTCTTGCGTGGCTCATCTTGCCGGTGATGTCAGAGGCTAAAGGATGGCCTGCAGCCACAGCACGTGGGTCTGCAATTTCTCGCTGGATGAGCGACTCATTGCCTTCCCCACCTCCGCAGATTACTGATCTTGAACGCCAACTCACCGGGAGCGAGTTTCCGCAAATTTTCTCGGGACTCCGCCCAGCGCCAACAATTGTTGCCCCGCCGGAAGGAAGTCTTGTCACACAAGAGCAACTCGCCGCTGCTGCCAGAAGTTCAGTTCGGATAGAGGCAACGGCCTGTGATCAAATCCAGTCGGGTAGTGGCTTCTTCGTGGCTGAAAACTTGATTGCCACAAACGCCCATGTGGTCTCTGGTTCGAACTCGGTGCAGGTGGTCTCAGCCGACGAGCAGGAGGTGGCGATCGGTCAAGTGGTCGCCTTTGATCCAGAGGTAGACCTTGCGCTGATCTCTACAGATTTGAATCTTCCTCCGCTACCACTAGCTACTCCGCAAGTAGGTGATCTTGGGCTTGTCTTAGGGTTTCCTGGTGGTGGTCCATTTGATCCCTCTCCGTTTGTGATTGGTGAGCGAATCGAAGCCAATGGCTTTGACATCTACGACCGGGTACTCGTCACGAGAGACCTGCTAGTACTTGGCAGCGATTTGGCTCCTGGAGATTCAGGTAGTGCAGTGCTCCGTTCGGACGGCTCAGTGGTTGGCGTTGCCGTTGCGATTGCACCCGACAAGCAAGGAGTTTCTTACGCCTTGTCAGCTAGCGAGTTGAGTCAGTTAATAGATGCAGGCACGGCGGGGGAAGTAGACCCTGGCAGCT
>JBBDMQ010000222.1:0-3606 GCA_040878245.1 Microthrixaceae bacterium | reverse complement strand
ATGCCATGGAAGCGCTCTAGCCAACTGAGCTACGGCCCCGCACGAGGGGCAACCTTAGCGGTCACTCGGCTGAGTGTGGAATTTGGGGTGTCACGCAATGGGATTCAGAGGAGTAATTGAGCAGCTTTCTTGGGGATCGTTTCGGGGTGTGGGTCCCGACCTCACTACGATCACGGCATGTCAGATTCACCTTCCGGTTCAGATGCTGAATCCTTTGCGCCATACGATCCGCAAAAAATTGAACCCAAGTGGCAGCAATACTGGCGTGAGCAAGGAACCTATGAGGTAGATAACGATGACCCTCGGTCAAGGTATTACGTGCTGTGCATGTATCCCTATCCCTCGGGAGCAGCGCATATGGGTCATGTTCGTAACTACACTTTTGGCGATCTCCTGACTCGTTATCGCACCATGAGCGGAGACGCAGTTTTATCTCCCATGGGTTTTGACAGCTTTGGGCTGCCAGCCGAAAACGCGGCAATCAAAACAGGCCGTCACCCTCGAGCATTTACTGACGAGCGAATTGAGCAATTGCGAAGTTCTATTACTCGAATCGGTGGCGTGTACGACTGGCGGCGTGAAGTCAAAAGCCACGATCCGAGTTACATGCGTTGGACTCAGTGGATTTTCTTGAAGTTCTTTGAAAACGGATTGGCTTATCGCAAGTCTGCGCCCGTCAATTGGGATCCCATCGATCAGACGGTGCTAGCTAACGAGCAGGTCTTGGCTGACGGAACCGCTGAGCGCTCCGGGGCAATGGTCGAAAAGCGTGACCTTGAGCAGTGGTACTTCCGGATTACGGATTACGCACAGCAACTGCTCGACGACCTAGACAACGTTGATTGGCCCGAGCGAGTGGTGACTCAGCAGCGAAACTGGATTGGTCGTTCCGAAGGTGCCGAGTTCACCATGAACGTTGTCAACGAACAAGGCCAAACGGTGCTGTCTGAAGGCAGCGACACTCCGCTCCGATTCAATGTGTTCACCACACGTCCTGACACTGCGTTTGGCATGACCTTCTGCGTGCTCGCACCCGAGCACCCGCTCGTGCCGCAGATTGTGAGCGAGTCGCTTCGACCCAAGGTTGAGGCCTTTATTGCCGTGGCTCGTTCCACGTCAGAGATTGACCGGCTCTCGACTGAACGCTCGCTAGCTGACCGAGGCTGCCCAACAGGTGCGTTTGCAATCAATCCATTTACAGGTGCCACCGTCCCCATCTATTTGGCCGACTACGTGCTCGCAACCTACGGAACTGGTGCCGTCATGGCAGTACCTGGCGAGGATCAACGAGACTTCGACTTTGCTGGCATCTTTGGCTTACAGGTCATTGAGACCGTGCAGCGTCCGCAGGGTTGGCAGGGCGAGGCCTTTAGTGGAGATGGGGCCCATATCAATTCGCCTGCGATCCATGACACAGCTATCCGCAATGGTATCGACCTCAACGGGATGACCACACTTGAAGCCAAAACGGTTGCTATGGACTGGCTTGAGGAGCAAGGCGTGGGTCAGCGTAAGGTGAACTTTCGCCTACGCGATTGGCTGCTGTCACGGCAGCGCTTCTGGGGTTGCCCTATTCCAATCATCTACTGCGATGCCTGCGGCACCGTTCCCGTGCCGTTAGATCAACTCCCAGTTCTTGCTCCTGACGATGTGGAGTTTATGCCCACCGGTCAGTCACCTCTGTTGTCTCATGAGGGCTTCCTTCATACCACCTGCCCGAAATGCGGTGGCGAAGCTCGCAGAGAGACCGACACGATGGACACCTTCGTTGATAGCTCGTGGTACTACTTGCGGTTTACAGACCCATGGTCTGAAGATGCCCCCTTCCGTCAAGATCAGTTAGCGCAGTGGATGCCTGTAGATCAGTACATTGGAGGTGCTGAACATGCAGTGCTGCACTTGATGTATGCCCGTTTTTTCACCAAGGCACTCTCCGACCTACAAGTGCTTCCAGCAGATCTGCGCGAGCCCTTTCAGCGCCTGTTCACGCAGGGCATGATTCGCCTTGATGGGGCAAAGATGTCGAAGTCCAAAGGCAACTTGGTGGCACCAGAAGAGATCATCGACACTCTTGGTGCAGATGCATTACGGCTGAGCCATTTGGCCGTAAAGCCGCCAGAAGAAGATGTCGACTGGGAAGATGTTGGCCTTGAAGGATGTCACCGTTTTCTGCTGCGCTTATGGAGACTTGCAGTGCCACATTCCGATCTCAGTAACGAAGTAAGAGATGGCGACCGGCAAGAAGCTGATCTAGCGATTGAGCGCGCAACTCATGTGTTGATTGACGGCATTTCCAAAGACTTTGACCGGTGGTCATACAACGTGGCAGTGGCTAAGTTCATGGCCTTCCTCAACGAGTTATACCGCTATGTGCAGTTGCCCGATCATGCACACGGCACCACGCTTCAGGAGTCGGTCACAACACTTTTGCAGCTACTTGCTCCTGCCTGCCCGCACATAACAGCTGAGCTTTTTGCTCTGCGCAACCTACAAAAATCGGAACCCTCTCACTCTGCGGAGCATGTTTCGAAAACCGAACTTGCGCATGTGCACACAACAGCTTGGCCCGTTGCCCGCCCAGAGCTACTCGTCCAAGATGCAGTGACTCTGATAGTTCAAATCAACGGCAAAGTGCGAGACAAACTCGAGGTTCCAGCAGATGCAGATGAGGCACTCTGCCTGGCTGTTGCTCTTGGCTCCGAGAAAGTGCAAGCTCAGCTTCAGGGTGCCGAGCCCCATCGCGTTATAGCGCGGCCGCCGAAGCTACTCAATCTGCTGGTTTCAACTTGAGTGTGATCCGTCTACTGTCAGAGGCCTCGACCTTGTTCATCGGTTTGGCGCTTTCCGAACACTAGGTTCGCTAGTTTGTTGTAACCCTGATCCACCTTGGAGTGTCAAAGCATCGTGCTCTCGCTGATTGATCGAATTGAAGCAACCGCCGAACGTGATTATGGACTCCTGACCTTCGTCTCGGGTGATGAGCATCAGACAATTCGTTGGTCTCAACTCCATTCCGAGGCTTTGGAGGTTGCTGCGGCACTTCAGGCTCGAGGAGTCAGGCCTGGTGACCACGTTGCGGTGCTCGGGCCCACAACAAGGCAACTCGTAACTACCATTCAAGGAATTTGGCTTGCAGGGGCAGCGCTAG
Source organism: Microthrixaceae bacterium (assembly GCA_040878245.1). GTDB lineage: Bacteria > Actinomycetota > Acidimicrobiia > Acidimicrobiales > Microtrichaceae > IMCC26207. The sequence goes on along the minus strand of JBBDMQ010000222.1, from coordinate 458 downwards.
TGACTATGCCGCTGCCCATGCGCATGGGGGCCCTTGAGCAGTTCATCGCTCAGACACGAGTAAGAATCCATCGCTCCGATACAAAAATCTTGGTGATCGATTCAGATCTTGCAGGATTTATAGAGCGAATCGAAGGCGACCCGCCATTCCTGACCTTAGACGAGCTGTTCTCGGAAAAAACGCTGGGTTCTGCTGACTATAAAAGACCTCCGAGTAGCGCGGAATCGCTTGCAATTTTGCAGTTCACCTCTGGTTCCACATCTGAACCAAAGGGTGTGATGTTGTCTCATCAGGCAGTCTGCAACAACCTCGATGGAGCGTGGAAGGCTGCTGCGATTAGTCAGGACGAGGTGATTGTCTCCTGGTTGCCGCTCTATCACGATATGGGCCTCGTCGGGTTGTTGACGATACCGATGACTATTGGTTGCACCTTGGTGCAGGGGGCTCCGCAAGACTTT
>JBBDMQ010000221.1:0-3636 GCA_040878245.1 Microthrixaceae bacterium | reverse complement strand
AAGTCGACTGCGCCCATATCGATGCCGAGTTCAAGCGAGCTTGTAGCTACTAAACCTTTGAGCTGACCGCGTTTGAGCTCATCTTCAACAATGAGGCGGCGCTCTCGAGACAACGAGCCATGGTGAGCTTTGACTAAATCCTCGGACTCGGGGCTTTGACTTCCTTGCTCAAGCGCTAAGTCATTAAGTCGACTCGCAAGGCGTTCTGACATCCGCCGAGCATTTACAAACAACAGCGTTGATTGATTCTGTTCGATCAGGCTGAGTAACTCAGCATCCATCGATGGCCAGGCCGAACCGCTTGGCGCAGTGACGTCATCTACGGGGACAACTACCGACAACTCAAGTTCTTTGCGCATGCCCGCATCCACGATGGTGACGGGACGTGCAGTTGCGACTTGAGGGCCGGGGGTAAACCCGCCGAGGAAAGCCGCTACTGCACTGAGTGGACGCTGAGTAGCAGACAGCCCAATTCTCTGTATCTGACTTGAGCCCTGTACCGGTTGGCACGTGTTTGAGCGCTCAGCAATAAGGAACTCCAAACGTTCAAGGCTCAGGCTGAGGTGCGCTCCGCGCTTAGTTGGTGCAAGCGCATGAATCTCATCAACAATCACACAATTCACTCCGAGCAATGACTCACGCGCCGCCGAAGTCAGCATGAGATAGAGAGACTCAGGGGTTGTAATCAGTATCTCTGGAGGGTTCCGGACTAAAGAGCGACGCTCGGTTGCGCTCGTATCTCCGGTGCGAACACCAACCGAAGGAGCCACAAACTCAACACCGAGCCGCTCAGCAGCCAGCGTTACCCCTCGAAGCGGACTTCGCAGATTTTTCTCTACGTCTACGGCAAGGGCACGCATCGGGGAGATATACAAAACCTTGACTCCACCCTGCCCTGTAGTTGAAGTGCCAGCCGATGAAGTGCCTGATGATGTTGTGCCTGCAGACTGCCCTAAGGAATCTATGGCCCACAAAAAGGCGGCCAGAGTCTTGCCAGAACCAGTTGGTGCGCACAGCAATGTGTTCTCTCCGGCACAAATAGGCACCCACGCCTGTGACTGGGCCACCGTTGGCTCGGGAAATGCCGACTCAAACCAAGCACGCACTGCCGGCGAGAAAGGTGAGAGAGGGTCAGTAGTCACATACTGACTGTACCGAGGCCGCAAGACAGGGTTCTGTCAGACATTCGCGTCACGCGTTATAGCCCCAAAAATAGCCCGGCAGACGCAGGATAAGGCTGTGGCCTACGCTGAGAACATGGTCAGCCCGAGAGCAAAGGAATTTCATCCAGCATTTGAGGAATACTGCGAAGCTATCTGGGAACTCCGAGAGGACGATATCGATGTGATCCAGGCAAGAATCGCAGAGCGGCTTGAGGTATCTCGTCCAGCCGTGTCAGAGATGATGCGCCGGATGGAACAAGAGCAATTACTCCTTGTCGGCGAGAGCATCACTCTCACCCCGACCGGAATCGCTCTTGCGGAGCGAGTGGTTCGTCGTCACCGTCTAGCTGAACGGTTTCTCACCGATATTTTGGACCTCTCTTGGGCCGATGCTCACATTGAGGCAGGAAAGTGGGAACACGTCATCTCTGAGTCAGTTGAGATTGCACTAGCTCGTGTTCTTGGCGACCCAACAACTTGCCCGCATGGCAATCCAATTCCCGGTGCCAACTATCAGGCACCAGATTCACATCCGCTTCTAGAAGTTGCAGTTGGGGCTTCCTTTACGATCAGTCGAATCCCCGAGGAACTTGAATTCACTCCTGGGCTGCTCGATTATTTAGAAGAAAACTCTCTTCTCCCCGGCCACTCGGGAATCCTTACTGCCATCTCTCCCGATGGCACAGCTACCGTCAATATCGATGGTCGACACGTGGGAATTGGATCATTCGCTTCCGAACGGATCCTGGTCATCGCTTAGCTCACTGCGCTACTGCAAGACCTGCGGCAACTCTCCCGTGTGGATGATCGTTAAGCGCTTGGTCGAACGAGTCAGTGCAACATAGAGCGACTGTGCACCACGAGTCTGCTCATTGAGTATGCGGCCCGGTTCAACCACAATCACCGAATCCAACTCAAGACCCTTCACAAGGTTCACTGGTACCACCGTGATTTGCTTCTCTAAGCCTTGGCGTGTCGCACGCCCGTAGTCAATACCCGCAGCACTCATGGCAGCGTCGACCTGATCCGCCATCGACTCAGGAACGATCAAACCAACGTTTCCATAGCCAATGGTTTTCAACTCGTAACGAACGCGCTCAACGACCTCTGGCTCTAGGTCCTGCGATGCAACGGCCATAATGAGCGGTGGCTCGCCAGTATGGCGAATTGATGTGGGCGGCAATATTCCCGGCGCAGCAAGGGCCAGCATTCGAGAGGCCAACTCCATAATTGGCCCCGGCACACGATAACCAATACTTAAGTCTTCTCGGCGAGGCGGACGACGTTCGGGAAGGTACTCAAGAACAGACTCCCAACTCTCATGTGGCCATGACCCTGTTGCTTGCGCAATATCTCCTACAACTGTCATTGAGCCATTGAGCGACCGCCGGTCAAGCATTCGAAGTTCCATCGGCGACAAGTCCTGAGCCTCATCAACCACGATGTGGCCATAAGTTCGAACCGCATCAGCCTCTAAATGTTTGGGTCGAGGACCCAGCAACTCAAGTGCTTCGTCCAGCAGCGGCACATCATCTGCAGGGAAGATCAACTCGGCGGGTGCCTGACTACGTTCGCGATAGAGCAGTGGCCATTCAGAATCCTTGAGGCGTCCGCTGCCTGCAGAGCGCAACAGTCCCCGAGAGCCGAACAAGTCATTGAGTAACTCGGCTGGGGTCAAAACGGGCCACATGCGCTCAAGCGCCTCAATCACTAGCGGCTCGCGTCTTATGCGTCTGCGGATCTCTTCAAAGCTGTCATCGTTACGAGAAGTAGATGCAAGTTTTTCGAACAGCATCTGCTCCACGTGTCGTCGACCAGCGTTATGGGTTCGAGAACGCTTTCGAGCCTGTTCAATAATTGTTTCAGAGTCTTCGGGAGTAAGAACCAAAAACTGCAGACCATAGGGAATCCGCAACGACTTCCTGAGGGGGTGCTGGCGATCACGAATAGCCCGCCTGATCACATTGATCATTCGGCTATCGCCTTTCACTCTGCCCACTTCGGTGGAGTCATGCCCGCTTGAGCGAATCAAGGGAACAAGGTCGCCAAGAACTGCAACCTGAATGCCTGCCTCACCCAATGAGGGCAGGACCTGTTCGATATACGACAAGAACACACGGTTGGGGCCGACTACCAAAACTCCTTGGCCTTCCAGCGGGAACCGCTGCGAATACAGCAAATACGCAGCACGATGTAGGGCCACTACCGTCTTGCCCGTCCCCGGTCCTCCCTGCACTACCAGTACACCCTGCAAAGGTGAACGGATGATGCGATCCTGCTCAGTTTGGATGGTGCCAACTATGTCCGACAACTTGCCGGAGCGCGACTCCTCGAGTGCTGTAATAAGGGCTCCGTGGCCTTGGACGGTTCCCTGATCAAGCGCCTGAGTGGCAGATCCAAACAGTTCGTCATCGACTCCCAGCAGTGTTTGGCCACGGCTAGAAAAATGCCGCCTGCGGCGAAGCCCCATGGG
>JBBDMQ010000220.1:0-3638 GCA_040878245.1 Microthrixaceae bacterium | reverse complement strand
CCAGACTCCTGAATGGTGTCAAGGTTGATTGCTTGGTACTCAACCCGAAATGGGTTGTTGAAACCACGCAACTTGGGGGTTCGAATAGCTAGCGGCAACTGACCACCCTCGAAGCCAACGCGAATCTTGCTGCGAGCCTTCTGGCCTTTGGTTCCGCGGCCGGCAGTTTTGCCGCCCTTTCCGCCGATGCCACGTCCAACTCGCTTACGCGATTTGTGGGCACCTTCTGCGGGCTTCAGATCGTGAATTTTCATGTTCAGTCGCCTTCCTCGGCGGAGAGAGTCTCGACCCGGACAAGATGCGGGACCTTTTGGATTTGTCCGCGAACATCGGGGGAATCAGTATGCACGCGAGATTTGCCAATTCTTCCCAAGCCCAGAGCACGAAGTGTTCCGCGCTGCTTTGGCTTGGTCCCAATTGAGGATCCCGTTTGGGTGACCTTCAGTTGACCCATCACGCCACCTCAAAAGGAGCTGGTGCTGGACCGCGTTCGGATTCTTGGTAGGCACGAAGCAATCCCTTGGGAATGCAATCCTCGGGGTCAAGTCCACGCAAGGCAGCAATCTCATCTGGTCGGCGCAAAGCCTGCAAGCCTGCAACCGTGGCGCGAGCCACGTTGATGTAGTTAGAAGATCCAAGTGATTTACAAAGCACGTCTTGAATTCCGGCCTCTTCTAGAATTGCACGAGCAGCACCACCGGCAATTACTCCAGTTCCTGGCGAAGCTGGCTTCAGCATGATTCGTCCAGCGCCCATAATTCCAACTACCGGGTGAATAATAGTTCCGCTAGCCAAGGGAACTGTGAAGAGGTTCTTGCGAGCCTCTTCGGTGCCCTTCTGAATAGCAAGTGGAACCTCTTTAGCTTTGCCGTAACCAAGACCAACTCGTCCGTTGCCGTCGCCAATTACCACAAGCGCAGTAAAGGAGAACCTGCGCCCGCCCTTCACCACCTTGGCAACACGATTGATGTTGATGACCCGCGACTCACGCAGTTGCATATCTGAATTGTCTTTGCTGAGTGCCATCAGAATTCCAGTCCTGCTGCGCGTGCAGCATCTGCGAGTGCAGCCACTCGGCCTTGGTAACGAAAACCACCACGGTCAAAGACCACTACGTTAAGTCCAGCCGCCTTGGCTCGCTCAGCCACAAGGGTTCCTACCTTTGCTGCAGCCTCGCAGTTTGAGGTAGCGCCGCCCTTCAAGTCGGTTTCTAGGGTGCTTGCCGAAGCCAATGTCACACCTGATCGATCGTCGATCAACTGTGCCACGACATGTCGGTTTGACCGAAACACTGCCAAACGCGGACGCTCTGCAGTTCCTGTCACGCTCTTGCGGACACGTGCGTGACGTCTCTTGCGCCCTACTTGCTTCTTCTTCGATTTGTCGCTCATAATCGCCTCACTTACCGGCCTTGCCGGCCTTGCGGCGAACATGCTCGCCAACATAGCGAACACCCTTGCCCTTGTATGGCTCTGGCTTGCGCCAGGCACGGATATCGGCTGCCACTTGGCCAACCAACTGCTTGTCGATCCCATGCACCTCAATGCGAGTCGGGACTGGTACTACGAAAGAGATTCCTTGTGGCGCAGACACCACTACCGGGTGAGAAAATCCAAGGGCCAACTCAATCCCATCGGTCCCTTTGACCGCCGCACGATAACCAACGCCAACGATGTCGAGTTCCTTTCGGAACCCTTCCGTGACGCCAATGACCATATTGGCAACCAATGAGCGCATCAGTCCGTGCATTGCACGGCTGTCGCGCTCATCATCTCTGCGCTCTACAAGCAAAGTTGTGCCTTCTTGACGAACAGAAACCTGCTCAACGAGCACACGGGTCAGTTCTCCCTTTGGGCCTTTGACAGTCAAAGATGACCCAGAGATCTGAACGTCCACCCCGTTTGGAACTTCAATTGGTGCTTTACCGATTCTTGACATGAGTACGTTCCTTACCAGACGTGACAGAGCACTTCACCACCGACTCGCTGGCGACGTGCCTCGCGGTCGGTCATGAGACCCTTGCTCGTGGATAGGACTGCAATACCAAGACCGCCGAGCACACGCTCAACTTCATTGTGCTTGCGGTAAACACGCAAGCCCGGCTTGGAAATGCGACGGATACCTGAGATAACTCGTCGGCGCTCCTCAGAATACTTCATGTCAATTTTCAGCACGTTGCCGGGTCCTTTGGCGTTCTCGCCAATGGAAAATCCAACGATATAGCCCTCTTTGACAAGCACTCCAGCGAGGGCTTCTTTTTGCTTTGAAGCTGGCATGAGAACCTCGTCATGCATCGCAACATTTGCGTTACGAAGACGGGTCAACATGTCTGCAATGGGATCGGTCATTGTCATAGTTGGTCCTCTCCCCTCACCAGCTGGCCTTGGTAACACCTGGGATCTCGCCGGCGTGAGCCAACTGCCTCAGGCATACACGGCATAGGCCATATTTGCGATACACGGAACGCGGACGCCCACAACGACGGCAACGGGTGTAGCCGCGTACTTTGAACTTGGGCTTGCGCTGCTGCTTCTGCTTCAGTGCCTCGGTAGCCATATCAGATTCCTTCCCGACGGAATGGAAAGCCGAAAGCATCAAGAAGTGCTTTGCCTTCGGCGTCAGTTCTCGCGGTTGTCACAATGGTGATGTCCATGCCCCTCGAGGCATCGACCTTGTCATAATCAATCTCGGGGAAGATCAACTGCTCGGTCACACCGAACGTGTAGTTACCCCGTCCGTCGAAGCTCTTCGAGGGCAGTCCACGAAAGTCGCGGATCCGGGGAATCGCCAAGGTGACTAGGCGATCAAAGAACTCCCACATCTGATCGCCGCGAAGAGTGACCTTCACGCCAATCGCGTTTCCTTCACGAAGCTTGAAACCCGCAATGGACTTCTTTGCCTTGGTGATTACCGGCTTCTGGCCAGTAATCACCGTGATGTCGGTCACGATCTTTTCTAACAGGCCCTTATTGTCGACTGCCGCACCGGCACCAACATTGACCACGATCTTTTCGAAACCTGGGACCTCCATGACGTTGCTCAACTCGAGCGCAGTCTTGAGGTTGTCCCGAATCTCTTCGTTGTACTTCACCTTCAGGCGAGGAACGATGGCAGTTGTGGTACTCACAGTTCTCCTCCGTTAGCTCGGGCAACCCGAACTTTGGTTCCATCAGCGTCGACTCGGTATCCGACGCGGGTTGGTTTGCCATCCGAGTCGAGTAGCGCCACGTTGGACATGTCGATAGGCATGATCTTGTCGATGATGCCGCCCTGCTGCATCGCACGGGTTGGCTTCTGGTGACGCTTAGCGATATGCACGCCTTCTACAGTCACTTGGCCTTTTTTAGGATCCACAGAGAGGACTTCGCCCTCTTTGCCTCGGTACTTCCCAGTCAGGACCCGAACGTGATCACCTTTACGGATCTTCATCTCAGATCACCTCCGGAGCAAGCGAAACAATTCGCATAAACTTTTTGTCACGCAACTCACGACCAACTGGGCCAAAGATGCGTGTTCCACGAGGCTGCTTCTGATCATTGATCAGCACTGCCGCATTCTCGTCGAAACGGATATAGCTACCATCTGAGCGACGTCGTTCTTTCTTCGTGCGAACAATCACACATTTCACGACCTCACCT
>JBBDMQ010000219.1:0-3640 GCA_040878245.1 Microthrixaceae bacterium | reverse complement strand
CAGAAGTAATTTGCTGGCCAACTCGAGTTTCAACATAACCGAAGAGTCTGGCTCAACCCCTGATATCCAACTGCCAAGCGCAGCCAGCCAAACATCGCTCAGCAAGTCGATCCTCATTAAGACCTGCTCGGGATCTATGTCAATTGCCATGCCATCAGCACCCAAGGCGTCACTGATGATTCGGCGCATGAGTACTCGAGTTTGTTTGACCGCAGGTGGAATCTCTTGATTTCCAGAAACTAGGGCCCGAATCATTGCAATAGTTATTTGTGGTTGACGCTGCAGCGCCCGGTTTGATCGCCCGAGCACATTAATGACTCGTTGGATTGGGTCTGTTCCTTCTGCGGGGCGAACAGCAAGTCGGTCCACAAGTCCCTCAATATCTGAGATCATCACAGACACCAGCAAGTACTCCTTGGAGGGAAAATAACGGTAGAGAGTGCCGAGAGCAACCTCTGAGCGCTGAGCAACCTCGCGCATTTGCACTGCGTCCCAGCCACCCTCAAGTGCAAGTTGTGCTGCAACCTCGAGCATGCGCTGTAAACGGGCAGATTGTGACTGCGTCAAGATTGCTGACTGTGTTGACACCCGTTCCCCCATTCCGTTCCGACTTGGCACCGATCATACGAGAACTCGCCTACTCAAGGCTCTCAATCGGCCAAGCAATCAACTCGCCGGCAATCTGCTCAAGGTCTTCGGTGGCATCAACTTCTACCGGCACCTCGTCAATACGAACTTGCTCGGTGGCTAACTCGGCCTTGAGTATGTCGATGTGCTGAGTCGATTGATTGAGTGAACCCTCTGGACCCCACAGTTGCAGTCCAACCGCTTGATCTAATTGCTCGGCAAGTTCAAGCAGTTCTGCAGTTATGTCATCAATGCCCTCAATACCACCGATCTGATCGCTGACGGCAAAACAGGGGCGTTCCTCAAGGCTGCACACTAAAGCGGCAGCGGCAGCAAAACCTGGTGTGAAGGTGCCCGGAATGCAGAGGTTTCCTGGGAAGGAGGTCGGAAAACTGCGTGCCAACCAGAACCCGGCAGCACCAGGGTCTGCAACCACTACCCCGTGCTCTGGCAACATGCCAGCGATGTGTAGCGCTGCACGCGGAGCAGTCAGCGGCACCGCCTCGGACTCGTACTGCGAAGTGATGGCGCCACGAAGACGATCATAGGATTCAGGTCGTTCAGGGAACGTTCTGCTGGCAGTCCAACCAGTTGCAAGAACATGAAGTTGAGCGGGAGGCACCTCTTGGGTAACTAGGCCCTCAAGTAGATGCGAGGGAGTTTCATGGGGATCAATGCCACTCAGGATGACTATGTCTGCCTGATCAAGTCCTGTGCACTGCGCATCAAGTTGCTGTAGACCAAAGGTACCGAAATGAAAGGGACTATCCCAGCGCTCCACTCCCTTGGCACCCCAACTTGTCACGATGCCGCAGCCAGCCATTCGAGCAAAGTCTCGAGCCCCATCCAGAGCATGTGCTCGAACCACACCCGGTCCAAGCAGAACTAAAATATTGAGCGCTGCCAACGAAGGGTCAAGGGTCAGTACTGGAACTCTCTCGGCCTGAACAGTGGCGGCAAGATCATGTGGAATTTGCTCAGCGAGATCTAGATCGAGATGCAAGGCAAGTGTGCCGGGCACGACTATGCCAGGCGGGTCGACTAGGGCGTTCAGTAACTCAACTGCAGTGCTGACCCGCTGTAGAGGCGCTCTGCCGCCGGGACTTGAGGACAGGTGCAGTATCGGGCCATCAAGCAGTGCCGCCCCGAGGCGGCCACTGCCATCTATATGCCCAATTCGGCCATCCGCATCGGCCAGCAACACAGCTAGATCAGGGTTCTCAACGGGCACATGCAACAGGTGAGATAGTGCCAAGCCGTAGATGCGCTGGACCCCCAAAGAACGAAGGCGCTCCTCAAGAGCATCGGCAATGGTGCGTGTCATGAAATATGCTCTGGTGTGGGGGCGAGCATGTCTAAGGCTTGTTCTACTGCTCCCACTAACTCGGGTTCTAAGTCTGCAAAAGAGTTCACAGCGCTCAGCACACGCTTCCAGCCTTCAGAGGTTGAGCCCCACCCCAAACGCTTGCAGATCCCGGCCTTCCATTCCTCTTCTCTCGGCACTTCTGGCCATGCATCAATCCCCATCGAACGAGGTCGCACACACTGCCAGATATCTACAAATGGGTGCCCCAAAATCACCACATTGGGGTCATGGATCTTGTCTGTAATGCGAGTCTCTTTTGATCCAGGCACGAGGTGATCAACCAGGATTGCCAACCGACGGTCCTGTTGTGGATCGAACTCCCGAACTGCAGAGACAAGATCATCAATGCCGCGCATGGGCTCAACAACAATTCCTAACTCTCGAAGCTCCTCGCCCCAGACGCGTTCAACAAAGCGAGCATCGTGGTCACCTTCGACCCACAGCCTTGAGGCCTGCGCTATACGGGCCACTTGCTCAACGGCAACTACTCCTCCAGCGGCCGAGCGACGAGTAGTTGGCTGCGAAGGGCTCGCTTGCCGGCCGGGCCGGATGAGCGTCACAGTCTCGCCGTTATGGGCAAATGCACCAGGGTGGTTCTCGAAGGTATGTCGGCCTCCTGAGCGATCTTGTATCACTACAATTTGATCAGTGAATTTAACTAATCGTCCTCGCAGATTGGTTGAGCGGTGGAGCAACACCAGATCAGGAACCGCAGGAAGCTGCTCATAACTCTGAGCTAACCGCCGAGCTCCAGATACTCCACCAACGCTGCGGTCGTCGAGGATGTCGTCAACCATAAGTCTCGGTCCAATTACTTCCGACCCATCCAATTTCGCCTGGACGTAATCCCATTGCTAACTGCTTCAGAGTCACAAGGCCCTGCTCCTCCAACAACACCACCTCTGCGATCGTGCCATGACCAAGTTGAAGCGCAGCGGATAAGGCCCGACCCTGTATGGAGCGCTTTGTGGGGGCGTCGGTGCTCATCAGAACTAGTTGCGGATCGATGAGTTGACCTACCTGCTGTGAAAGCAGCAGGGAAAGCGCAGAAGCCTTACCAAGGGAACGAAACAGATTTTCGCTTCGTTTCAAACCCGGCCGGGATGCACTGAAAGCCCCAAAGAAATCAATCAAAAGCTGCCTGCCGGTGGCATCAAGTACCGAGAAACTGAACTCAATCCCAACTGCTTTTGCTCCTTGAATTATTGGCCCGTGTTTGTCGAATCCAGCCAGAACCAGCATTCGGCGTGCTACCTCTTTGGCAGCAGCACCTTCCGAATGAGACTGCTCTAGCCAGTTTTCCTGCCGGACTAAAGCCGAGGGAACTGCTGGTATCGAGATTGGCTGAGCGCTCAAGGCGGCGAGGCGCTCTTGGGCATTGCGCACATAGGTTGCATCGGTGTCGTAACCAACGAAGTGACGCCCGGTCTGCACTGCAGCAACAGCCGTGGTGCCAGATCCCATGAATGGGTCAAGGACTAGGTCGCCCTGATAGGTGAACAGGCTAATAAGGCGCTGCGGCAAGGCCACTGGAAACGGGGCTGGATGGCCCACACGTTTGGCCGATTCTGGGGGGATTTCCCACATATCAAGAGTGGCATCCATGAACTCATCTCTAAACATGGTGGACTCGTAGGGCAACCCGCG
>JBBDMQ010000218.1:0-3654 GCA_040878245.1 Microthrixaceae bacterium | reverse complement strand
CTCTACCTTCAGCGGAACTCCCGGAGAGGTCCAACTTTCCGAGAGGTTTTACTCATGCATGCTGTAGCCCGAATCACCTATACCGGATACATCGACAACATCCAAGGATCTTGGGTGAAGCTTGGCTTTGAAGGCATTGCTCAGCTACTCCAAGCTGGAGTGAATGATCTTGGTGGCACGCTCATGGACGAGAACATCTCTCGAGCCGCAGGAGCAAGCCATGGAACAGACGTCTCACCTGAAGACTTTAAAAATCTTGTTGAGCCACTTGGTAGACAGCTAGTTCAGCGAACAACTTTGTACGGTCGTGTCACTGATACACCGGTAACTAAAATTTCTGTGTAGACCTCCTGCTATGTGCATGGCAGCAGTCGCAACTGCAGAACCGGCGGGGCTAACCCAGGGGCAACTGCCAGAAACTCATCGGTCTGAGCGCATTGTGAAACACCTGAAAAGCCAACATTGATGCGTCCTGCTGAGTCCTGAGGGAGTACAAACACCGCTGCTGAGCCAGAGGAAGTGAACTGCTGAAGGTTCGGATGAACGCGGATTGGTAGCCGCAACAAGGCTGGATTCGTGGGTAAAAACTCGGCGATCGAAGCACCAAAATCCGGTGGCGCAACAACCCCGGGCGGAACGCTCAAAGCCACCACAAAAACCTGCCCCGGTACATCCTGAGAGTCAGGAAGACTGGAATTTGAGTAGCGAGCAGGGAGAACTGTGAGAGTTTGCGAGAGCTCGAGGCGATTCCCAAAGGCACCCTGCCCGGCGCAGGTATCTAGGGTTACTCTGAGCGTGTATTGCCCGGGTGTGCTGTAGCTAAACCGAAGGGGAGTTTCACCTTGAGCCGATACACCTGCAGTACTGCAAAGCTGAACTGGGGTGAAGGCTAGCGAGGAGGTGACCAGCGGGTCTCCCCAATTTTGCATGATCTGCGGGGCTGTGTAGCCAGCCGCAAGATCCGGATCAGACCAGATGACTTTTGCGTCTATGACGGATCCAGCTTCAACTTGAGTAGCTGAAAGTACCAACTCTGCAGTCATGGGTTGATTTGCAGATATAGGCGTTGCAGCAGGCGAAAGGGGCAAAACAGTCTCTGCCGGTGCACTTGTAACAGTCGGAGAAGGAACTGTTGTTACGACGGGCGGGGCAAGTGGTGCTAGCGATGTTTGCGATGGTGCTTGGCTGGATTCGGACACGGTTGTGCTCGTGGTTGAACTCCGCACTGAAGACTCCTGTGCCTTGTCGGCGATCACCGATTCAGGGGTTGAATCCCGAAGTACCAACCATGTGCCTGCCAGAGTCAGAAGCAGCAACAACGCTGAAACTGCGCCAAAAATACCTCGTCGAGAGTTTCGGGCAGCTCTTCGTTCGCTCACAAGAACTGCAGCGCCTGCCAAATCGAGATTCGGTTCAGCAAGACCTATCAGCAAAACTCGTTGTTGTTCAGCAGACTTCAGTCCGGGCTTTACCGCCTGATCTTGATCAGTTTTCGACATAGTCAAGCGCTTGTCGATTCAAATTTGGGACCGAGACCAAGCACTTGACGGTCCTGCATTCGCATGCCGATCCGATGAAGGGAGTTCAGCGCCCGATCTAATGGCAACGCAAGCGCAGTTGCCGCCTGGCTCGGGCTCAAACCAGCTGCAAGGACGAGCAAACCAACAGAGCGATCAACACGCCGCATCTCGCTCAGAGTCGCTTGGATCTCGCAAAGCGGTAGCTCACCGAAGAATCCTGTCTCGGGTGGTAGTAACTCCAAAGGCACAACTACTAACGATCGATCCCCGACTAAATGACTCATGCAGCCCTCAGCCATGAGTGAACATAATTTGGCCAAGGCCTTCTCGTCCTGCAGTAATGGCCGTGGGAGGTGAACGAAGATCTCCGTTGCTAATTGCTCTGCAGTCTTCACGGAGAGCAATGCATTTTCGCCTCTGCGGTCAAGGATCCGCCGGCCGATTCCAACGGCAATCGGGTAGAGCAAATCGAACGCATCGTCAACAGGCAGTCCTCGCTGCCGCTGACGACGAGAGGAGGCAACAGCGCTTGAACTCTCTGCAGTTGAGGGACCCGACATCCCCACACGGTAGCCCCGAGCTAACGACGCGGCGGGTACTGTGGTGACTGTGCCACTCACGCCTTCAACCTCTCGTGCAAGCTCGCTGGACCCCTCTGCAAGGGACTGGACTTCATTCGAACACGATGGGGACACATACCTTTTTGATGCAACGTTTTTGAGAAGTAACTGGAGCTGCATATTTGGCCAAGGTTGCAAGGGGATCCTTGAGGAAGATGCCACCGACCTAGGCCAAGGGTGCTGCACCCACGGCGCCCACTTTGCCGACTCCCCCGACCGCAAGCGCACACGCAAGGCGGCGGCACGACTCACTTCGGATCAATGGCAATTCAAGGTTATTGCCGATGAGGATGGCGGGCCGTTCCAAAAAACTCAGGCAGGAGAGTCAACAACTCGAGTTCATGAGGGAGCTTGCATATTCCTGAATCGACCTGATTTTCATTCCGGTGCGGGTTGTGCGCTTCACGTGGGCGCAGTTCAAGCAGGAGAAAGTTTCTTGGATTGGAAACCTGAGGTTTGCTGGCAACTTCCGCTGAGGCTCACCCATCAAATCGACGAGGTTGGGCACACTACATGGACACTTCGTGAGTGGATGCGAAGAGACTGGGGCGAAGGGGGCGAAGAGTTTCACTGGTGGTGTACCGAGAGCCCAGAGGCGTTCGTGTCTCAGAACTCAGTTGTCATTTCCCTGAAGGAAGACATCATTCGGCTTGTGGGTCAAGGGGTCTATTCAAAACTTCTTGACGCTCTAGGCCAGACTCCTTCAGAGGCGTGGGTGCAACATCCAGCAGTTCGCCGGCCTAGTAGTTAGCCAGCCCAGCAATTAGCCGACCCAACAGTGAGTTCTCAACCTTGAAGACGGTTCCTTGAACCTATGAGACGCTCTCTGAGTCGGATTCTGGTTCACTTCGATCAGACGGTTCACTACGATCAGACGGTTCACTACGATCAGACTCAGTCTCAGATTCAATCTCTGAATCGCTGTCCGACTCATAGACGTCGTCATAGTCAAACTCGACCTCGATGTCCTCATCGAGGTCCTGCTGAACTGCCGCTGATTGAACTATTGGTTCACCTTCGAGATCAGTGAAGAGTGCCTCAATATCAAGGTCTGGTCCGCGCTTTAATGCACGAGCCTCTTCGTATCTGCGGTGCCGACCCTTCTTCACGGTGGGACTCCCCGTTATCGTCAACTGAGAACGCAAGTGTAGCGCCTCGACTCAAATCATGCGCGCGGCACACCGCTAGAATGCAAAATCAGCATGCAAGACTTTCTAGAGATAGCAGATTATGGCGCTTCCAAGTTGCTCTCTTATGCATTGCCGAAACTAAGCAAAGAGCTTTCTGGTCTGCTGTGATGCCCTCAGTTGCTCTCTTATGCCTACTCGGCGCTTTCTGCGCTTTCGTTGGCGCAATTGGTGGGATTGGCGGAGCAACGCTGCTTGTTCCAGTGCTACTTCTGTCAAATGTTGAGCCGCGTGTTGCTGCTCCTCTTGGAATGCTCTCGGTAGCAGCAGGATCCTTGGCAGCTGCTTCTCGACAGCTGAATGATGGTGTTGTGCATCATCGTTTGG
>JBBDMQ010000217.1:0-3656 GCA_040878245.1 Microthrixaceae bacterium | reverse complement strand
ATTGCCGTGTATCTCGTAACTACGCCTCACCCGCGCTACCTTTCAGGCTCGTGACCACGGTGCCATCTGACCTCATTCTTCATCCGCACGGCGGCGAGCCGCTGAGCATGGCCGACCAAGTGACCATGTTTCACTTGGTGCTGGTGGTGCTCGACCCGTTTACCAATGAGAGCTCGGCACTGCTCGAGGTCTCGGGCCGCATACTGGAGGAGTTTGCTGGGGCTGACTGCCGAACAGGTTGGTTGGTCACAGCAAACGAGTCTGATACCCGCACTTTTCTTGGACCTTGGGAGAAGAAATTCCTTACCTTCTGCGACCCCGAACGCACTGCAACCTCCGCATTGGGTCTGAAGAGTTTGCCTGCATTAATTCACATTGGCGGCGACCTGACCATCATTGGAAAGGCAGAAGGTTGGGAGCCAGATGATTGGCGAGTGATCACAACCAACTTGGCCAAAATGATGTCCTGGAGCAAGCCAACCTTTCCAAAGTCGGGAGACCCTGCACCATTTGACGGCTCCCCCGCTGACGGAAGCGACCCAAATGCAGTCAGCACGCCTACCTAAAGGCGAGTTGAGCAGCGGGCCTCTTGGTGCTTCTGAGTTAGCGGGCCGTCCACCCGCCATCCACAGCCAAAATCTGTCCCGTGACGTAACTTGAGGCGTGGCTGGCTAAAAACAGTAGTGCTCCGTCGAGTTCCTGCGGTCGGCCTGCACGACCCATCGGCGTATGGCGCTCAACAAATTGCGCACCGTTCGGATCATCAAACATCTCGGCTTGAGTCATCTCTGAAGGGAACCATCCTGGGGCAATTGCGTTCACTCGCACTCCCCTTCGACCCCATTCACAACCGAGCTGACGAGTCATGTTGACTAAGGCCCCCTTCGAGGAGCAGTAGCTCACATCCTTCATTGGGGAGGCTGCAACCATGCCCAAAATCGATGCCATGTTGATAATGCTGCCCACGCCAGCTTTCAACATGTGTGCAGCTGCAAGTTGGCTGAGGTGAAACGGGGCAACAAGGTTGATCTCAAGCACTCGAGCAAACTGCTCCAGAGTCTCTTCTTGCGCAGCTACAGGTTTACTCAAACCGGCGTTATTCACCAGAACTCCAATGGTCCCAGAAACCGCAACTGCTGATGAAATGAGTTGCTCGCGATCAGCCGCTTCGAATAAGTCGCCACTGCAAGTAACAACCCGATCTCCGAGTTCCTTGGCCAGTGCATCAAGTCGATCAGCCCGACGAGCGCTCAGCACAACAGTTGCGCCAGCAGCATGCAGCACTCTCGCTGAGCGTGCTCCAAGCCCAGAGGACGCTCCGGTAACTACTGCGGTTACCCCGTCCAGTCGGAACAAATCAGCAACTTCTACCATTGGTTCAGTTCTAGACATACTCTGAACCGTAACCAGTTATGGACTATTTGACCACCACGACCTTGGTGCCGACTTGTGCCCAGTCGTAGAGAAGATACGCATTCCAGTTTGACTGACGCACGCAACCGTGGGACCGGTAGCTGCCAAGTTCGTCTTCGCTCTGCAGCGGCTGCCCGCTCCGATTGACCGGAATTGAATGGAAGCCAATTGCTGCGCCGCTACCTTGGGCAAAGCGAACCATCCACTGCATGCTGGCGGCGCCACCAATTGAGGTGGTGTAGCGACTCTTTGAGAACACGCTATAGGTACCCTCGCCTGGAGTTCTATATCTGCCCGATACGGGATAGGTGTGAACTACTGCGCCATTTTGCTCTACCCACCAGACGCGCTGTTGCTCCATGGAGTAAACCACTCTTCTGCCATCACCAGAATTGAATGGCAACCCCCGCAAGTCTGGTGCGGCCACGGGAGCAGGCCCTGGGGCAGCAGGGGGTGCCTCTTGGGCGCCTGCTGCTGTTGCAGTAAAGAGCGACAAAGTTACTGCGAGAGCCAGAAATACCACTGCTCGGAGGGCTGATCTGAACTTGTTCATGAGTGCACCTTTCTCTGTCTCTAGTTTAGGGCGTGAGTGAACGCTTCGTGGCTGCCTTGAGCCCAAAATACGTCACGACTTAACGAGGCGTTTGATTGCCTCTGTGGCTTCCTGCAACTTTTCCTCGGCGTCTGCACCTCGGTGGCTCAAAGCCTCTGCGACACAATGGCGAAGGTGATCCTCTAAGAGGGCCAACGCAACACCTTGCAACGCTCGAGTCGCAGCAGAAATCTGCGTGAGAACATCGATGCAATACGAGTCATCCTCCACCATTCTCTCAATCCCGCGAACTTGGCCTTCGACTCTTCGAAGCCGTTTCAAATAGGCATCTTTATTTTCGTCATATCCGTTCATCTCAGGATTCTAGCCTCAGGGTGTACATACCCGTATGGGGTATATCTCAGCCAGTGCGCGCAGATGCCCTTTTAGATTTCTGGCAGTTCCTGAAGCGGCATCCCATCAGGGTCGAGGGCATGAGTTCGCACCCAAGTGTGCAGCGCTATTCCCGATGCGACTCCAGCGTTGATTGATCTAGTAGAACCAAACATTCGGATTGAACAAACCTGCGAACATGCTTGTTTTGCTGCGTCAGATAATCCTGGGCCTTCTTGACCAAAGATCAGCACACATGCCTGTGGTAGCTCAACAGTCTCAAGAGGAACTGAGCCATCTAGATTGTCAATCCCAATTACTTCAAGTTGCTCTTCTGCGGCCCACTGCAAGAGTTCCTCGATGCTTGAGTGATAGTAGACATGCTGATAACGGTCAGTCATCATGGCGCCACGTCGGTTCCACCTTCGCTGGCCAACAATATGAACTCCAGCTGCACCAAAGGCGTTAGCGTTACGCACCACAGTGCCGATATTGAAATCGTGCTCCCAGTTCTCAACCGCCAGATGCACGCTAAAACGTCGACCATCAAGGTCATCCCGAATAGCCTGAACCTTCCAGTACCTATAACGGTCGATCACATTTCGGCGATCGCCATTTTCGAGCAGTTCGGGGTCGAAATGCTCGCCGAGCGGCCAGGGCAGATCGTGGGGTCCGACCCCAACAAGTTCAGCTTGATCGGCAAACTTGTCGGTCGTGATGTGATGCTCTTGTGGAGTCTCGTCAGGGCCCGCGTTGTCAGTCACTCCCCGGCACCGTACCGTTCACACATGACTAGCGTTGATTCCACGTCCCTCAACCTCTCGGACCCCTCAATAAAGATTGTGCTTCTTGTTGCCCATGGCAGCAGGAATCCACGCGCAGCCGTTGAGCATGCACAGTTGTGCGAGAAGGTGCAAGCTCAGGCAAATGGTGCCTTAGGTGACCTTCAAGCTGACTCTCAAGCAGTCCGCTCATCGCAGGTACAAGTGAGGCCTGCCTACCTTGAGTTGGCAGAACCTTCCATTGCACAAGCCATAGACACAGCCGTCAATGAGGGTGCGCTGCATATCAGGCTCCTGCCTCACTTCTTGAACTCGGGTAACCATGTCATGCGTGATCTGCCCGAAGCAGTTGCAGAGGCCGAAACAAAACACCCAGGGGTAAGCATCGAACTTGCCGAACATCTTGGTGCAGATGCAGGACTTGTAACGCTGCTCACCACCCGGGTGCTAGCTGACTAATTCTTAGATTCCTATTCGTTGCGCAAGTAACTCTCGGTGATAGGTCGAGTCACCGAACAGCAATTCTGAACTCTTTG
>JBBDMQ010000216.1:0-3682 GCA_040878245.1 Microthrixaceae bacterium | reverse complement strand
CCGCTCAAGACTCTGCGCACATACAAGACTCTGCGCACATACAAGCTGATGCGCATGGACCGGCATGATGTCGGATTCGGCACCACAGGGTCAATCAGTGATACTCACCGTCACTTCTTATGATCTGGCCCGAGAAGTGTTTCGCCAACGACACCTTCGACAAGCGCTTTACGACGCAGGAGATCTCGTGATGGCTGATGTCTTAGTCAACCTGCATGGGGACGAGCATCGTGTGCGGCGACGCTTAGAGAATCGCTTGTTTAGAAAAGATACGCACCTTCGTTATGAGCGAGAGTTGTTTCCTCCCCTTCTTGAGCAGACGCTTGCTCCAGCAGTTCAGGCCGGGCAAGGTGAGCTCGTTACCCTGAGCCATCAGGTCATGATGAATCTGGCTGCGATGACTGCGGGTGTCGATCGCCCTGCAGGAACTTCAGAAGAAACACTTCGCCTCTATGCCTATTTGATGACCTTTATTGAGGGGGCAACGCTCGCGCACTACAGCGGCGATGTTGCATCAAAAGAGGCAGAGGTCGCTCAAGCGCTCACCGATTTTGATGTCGAATTTCTTCAGCCCTCAATTGTTCGACGTCAGAAGCTTCTTGCTGCTGTGAGATCTTCGTCAATAACGGAGAACGAACTACCCCAAGATGTGCTCACCACCCTGCTGCGCAATCAAGATCAGCTTGAGTTGCCACCGGAGGTATTGCTGAGAGAGGTTTGTTTCTTTCTGCTCGCAGGCGCACACACCTCGGCTACAGCGTTCCTGCGCACGCTCGACCAAATCTTTGGATACTCAGCATCGCAACCAGCCCTAGCCGAGCGAGCAAAGAGTGATCAACGCTTTTTACAACAATGTGTGCATGAAACAATCAGGCTCAATCCTTCTAGTCCTGTGGCAATGCGATCGGCAGTTCAGGATGTTGTGCTGAGCGATGGGACGCAGATAGCAGCAGGAGACAAGGTCGTGATTGACCTCATGGCGGTGAACCGTGACACGGCTACATTCGGTCGAGATGCAGCTGACTTCCATCCGGGTCGAGAACTTGGCCATGGCGTTGCACCTTGGGGGCTGAGCTTTGGTTTGGGTATGCATGCTTGTATCGGGCAAGACCTAGCAGCCGGGGTTGATCCCGCAGGTCTAGACCCTGAATCCGATTACTTGCTCGGCCTTGTCCCGGCAGCAATTGCAAGCGTGCTGCGTTCAGGAGGTCGCCCAGACCCAGAGTCTCCTCCACAACTCGACCCACTCAGCGCCCGCAAGTATTGGAGCAGGTACCCGGTTCTCTTCGGCGACGAGGTGCCATGATCGACCTTCACGCTCATGTGGTTCTAGAAAATAGTTTAGGGGCTTGTGGGCAATACGGTCCTGAGTTATATGAGGGGGATCCAGAAACCGGCGACCTTCCCTCCTTTCGTGTGGGCGACTATGTGCTTTACGGGGTGAAATATCGCGATTCACCGTTCATGGACCTTGACCTTCGTCTGGAGGCACTCGACGCACTTGGCATTGATCTGCAGGTGTTATCTCCTAACCCGCTGACCTACTTCTCGGGGGTGGATGCAAGCTCCGCAACGCTCTTTGCTCAAATTCATAACGACGCCCTAGCAGAGCTAGTTGCGCAGGCACCCGATCGCCTTGCTGGATTTGCTCAATTACCCACACAGGACCCCAGCCGGGCGGTCACTGAATTACATCGAGCCGTAAATGAATTGAGCTTGCTTGGTGCCTATATCGGGACTGACCTTGGCAGACCGCTTGACCACCCTGAGTTCGATCAACTCTATGAGGCTTGCGTCGCGCTCAACGTTCCGTTGTTTCTTCATCCTGCTCCTGACGGAGTGTCAGCGCCGCGCAGGGATGAGCGCTTAGCTCGCTTCGACGGAGACTTGTGGTTGGGCTTTTGTTACGAGGAAACCCTTGCTGTGTCCACCTTGATACTTGGTGGGGTGATGAACCGTCACCCCGACTTAGACATCTGTATCTCTCATGGCGGTGGTGCAAGCTCATGGCTAGCGGAAAGGCTTGAGCACGCTGCACGCACGCGTCCTTGGTCCTCAGAAGATTTGCGTGAGCCTGGCGCAGTAGCGGCCCTTTTGCAGCGCTTTTGGTGGGATAGTCATGTTGGTGGTCCAAAAGCACTCGCCTCTCTTATCGCTACTTTCGGTTTAACCAGAGTGGTAGCTGGCACAAATCTTGCTGGTTGGGATCAAACAACAGACCCTTCCTTCGCTCAGCCTGGCCTAGCCGATATCTTCGATCAAAATGCTCGGCGATTGCTGAGACTCAATAGCTGAGACTGGCATCCACCACATGGGTTACGGTTCTCCTGAAGTAACGAAAGGGTTAGCGTGAACCGAACATTTCGCCGCCGCATGGCCGCCGTAGTTGCAGTACCTCTTATCGCCGCCTTCTCATGCACAACTGCAGAGTCAGGCCCAACTGCAGAGTCAGACCCAACCGCAGAGTCAGGCCCAACCGCAGAGCAGGTCGAGTCGCTTGCTGGCAGGTATGCCCACTATGACGTGGTCGCCTATCAGAGCACCGACATGAAAACGCTCATCATTAGTTTCGGGTTTACAGACCTTGCAATGAAGCAGGGCTCGCTCTTTGCCACCGAGTCTTTTTGCCACGCTGAACATCGCAGTGATCAACCTATCGAAACCAAGATATCTGATGCGGCAACTAGCGCCATTCAGCCCATACCGACAAAGGTGGATGTGTCTCTGCGCAATAACAAACTGCATCTGGTTCGCCCACCGAGCCCAACAGGGATCGGCATTGAGTTGCAGGATCCCGCCAACGAGGAACTGCCAACAGACCCGAATGACCCAAGAACTGTCGATGATGATGGCGATGGAAAGCCGGGAGTGACCGTCAGTATTAAGGTCACCGACGAACTGCAAGGCGAGCTTTATATCGCTCGCCGAGAAATCTTTCAGTATCAAGTGACGCAGATGAAAAATCTGTCGTTAGCTGGCACTGTCACCGACAACTCCGAGCAGCTCATTATCGGTGCATCAAACCCGATGTTCATCACGCGTGCTGAGTGGTTGCAAGTTCCAGACCTAAATAAAAGTCCGATCCTGCTTGTACCCGTTGATCAAGACTGGGATTGCGAGCAGCTTATGGAGCAGAGTCCAAAGATCTTTCCTGCACTGCCCCAAGTGGACTGGTAGTTGCTGCGCAGTTCCGTACAGCAAGCATCGGCGGCTAGCCTCTGGGCGTGCTCAACCTCGTACTCCCCAAGGGATCGCTCGAAAAAGCAACACTGGAACTCTTCGACGCAGCTGATCTAGCAGTGCAACGAAGTTCCGCAGTGGCGTATAAAGCTTCGATTGATGACCCTCGCATATCAAGCGTTCGCATTCTGCGCCCCCAAGAGATTGCTGGCTATGTTGCCGACGGGTTGTTTGACCTTGGAATCACTGGTCGCGACTGGATTGAGGAAACCGGTTCCAAAGTTGTCAGTCTTGGCGAGCTCCGATACTCAAAGGCCACGAGCAAACCCATCAAGGTGGTTCTTGCGGTCCCGCAGGACTCGCCGTATCAGAGCGCCGAGGACTTACCCGCAGGGGTGCGTGTCTCAACCGAATACATGGGAATCACGCGCAGGTACTTTGAGTCAAAGGGCGTGCAAGCCGACATCCGGCTTTCCTATGGCGCCACCGAGGCAAAGGTCCC
>JBBDMQ010000215.1:0-3706 GCA_040878245.1 Microthrixaceae bacterium | reverse complement strand
GGTGAACAGCTTGGACTCACCATGGGTGCTTGATGACCTTGAGGTGCTTGTTGGTGAAGTGGGAGACAAGCTCGACGTCATCATGGTTCCAAAGGTGGAGGGTCCAGAAGATATTCATTATGTGGATCGGCTTTTGGCGCAACTCGAAGCAAAAGCGGGGCTTCAACGACCACTCATGGTTCACGCCATTTTGGAAACCGCTCGTGGTGTAGCCAACGTAGAAGAGATCTGCTCAGCCTCACCACGTATGCAAGGTTTGTCTCTTGGCCCAGCCGATTTGGCGGCTAACCGACGCATGAAGACCACTCGTGTTGGGGGCGGTCACCCAGGCTATTTAGTTCGTGAAGACCCCCATGCTGATGAGGGCCCTCGTGCCACCTATCAGCAAGACCTATGGCACTACACAATTGCGCGCATGGTTGACGCTTGTGCTGCCAACGGGATACTCCCTTACTACGGGCCATTTGGTGACATCAAAGATGTGCTGGCCTGCGAGGACCAGTTCCGTAACGCTTACTTGCTTGGCTGCGTGGGCGCATGGTCGCTTCATCCAGTGCAGATTGCGATTGCCAAGAAGGTATTTTCGCCTGAGCCTTCAGAGGTTGATCATGCCCGAGCAGTCATCGAGGCAATGGGGGATGGCACTGGTGCCATCATGTTGGACGGAAAGATGGAAGACGACGCATCAGTGAAGCAATGCCAAGTGGTGATTGAGCTTGCCCGTCAACTGTCCGAGCGTGACCCCGAACTTGCAGCTAGCTACGGCTTCTAGTCCCCATCCAAGAAACGAGATTTGCTATGAGCGAGTATCGCCCACGTCGCAGTGCCCTCTATATGCCGGGTGCAAATGACAAAGCTCTTGAGAAGGCCAAGACCCTTCCTACCGATGCAATCATCTTTGACACCGAGGATTCAGTAGCGCCCGATATGAAGGCTGTTGCTCGAGACAAAGTGGCCGCCGCAGTTGCAAGTGGCGAGTACGGCCAGCGAGAGCTGACCATACGTGTGAACTCCATTGATACCCAATGGCATGCAGATGACGTTCGCTCGGCAGCTGCAGCAGGCCCATCGGGAATCGTGGTGCCCAAAATAAATAGCGCTGCAGATGTTGCTGCTGTTGAAGCTTTGATGGAATCGGCTGGAGCGCCAGACCACACCACCATTTGGGCCATGCTCGAAACGCCAGCAGCAATTGAAAACGCAGTAGAAATTGCGAGCTGTTCAGAGCGGCTTACCGTGCTGATCATGGGCACCAATGACCTTGCCAAAGAGTTGCGGGCAGCTTTGGTGCCTGGTCGCCAACCCTTGTTATGGGGACTAGCCCGAGCCGTGAACGCAGCGCGTTTCGCCAACAAAATAATTCTGGACGGCGTGTATAACGAGGTTCGAAACCCAGAGGGGTTTGCACTTGAAGCCGAACAAGGAGCGCAGATGGGCTTCGACGGCAAAACGCTGGTGCATCCAACTCAGGTTGAACCCTGCAACGCGGCGTTTGCTCCGAGCGAGGATGAAGTTGAGTACTCGCGCAGAGTGATTGAGGCATTCACCGAAGGTGTTGCGGCGGGTCTTGGCGTGGTGACTGTGGATGGCAAAATGATTGAGAACCTGCATGTAGACAATGCTCGTCGAGCAGTTGCCATGGACGATGCGATTCGGGCGCTCAACACCCCGTAATTCCAGGGCGAGTAGTAGCAGGGCGAGTAGTAGGGCTAGTAGTAGGGCTGCGGGGTCTGATTCGGGGGCCGGCTGGCTAGATTTCGGGCTGAAAACCCCGCCAATTCAGCAAATGTCCTATCTTGAGCACCGTTGACTCACTACCTCTGAAGCGCAAACCTGCGCCGAAGAAAGGTTCACATGTCAACATCAACCAGTCCGACTCCGTCCGGTCCTGCTCTACATAATGCAATCTCCAAGCTAGTGGTGTATTTCTCCCTGGCTTATGTCTCAACCGATGAGGAGTTTCCAACCTTTGAGAAGGCTCGCTATGTAGCAGCGAGGTTTGAGAACGATCCTACGGTTGAGCTTCGTGCACCCAAGCCCTGCACCGTTGCCGAACTAGCCGACGTGCACGAGCTTGAGTTCATTGAGGCCATACAGAACGGCGATCATGAGCTTTCAACCTCTCATGATTTTGAATGGGATGAGAAGCTCTTTGAGGCTGTGTCGGCCTCGACCGGAGGCATGCGTTCGGCTGCGCTGACGGCGCTAGAAGAAGGTGTGGCGGGAAGCTTGTCCTCTGGGCTTCATCATGCCCGGGCACATACCGGTGCGGGATACTGCGTATTTAACGGGCTCGTGGTAGCGGCCCTCGCAGCCCGATCAGCTGGCGCCAAGCGAGTGCTGATCCTTGACCTTGATGCCCATTGTGGCGGAGGCACCGCCAGTCTGATTGCCGACCTTGTAGGTATTGAGCAGGTTGATGTCTCGGTCCACGGATTTGATAGCTACTCCAGCACCGAAAATGCTCACCTGACGATGGCCACCGGCAAGAATTACCTGCAGGTCATTGGTCAAGAAATTGAGCAGATCGCTCACCCCGAAACTATTGATCTGGTGTTGTATAACGCAGGTATGGACCCGCATGAGCATGCCGGCGGGCTAATCGGGATCACATCTCAGGTGATAGAGCAGCGTGAGTCGATGGTTTTTGACTGGCTGGCTCAGAACAATATTCCGGTGGCGTTTACGTTGGCCGGTGGCTACTTGTCAGCGAATCTGGAGATGGATGGACTCGTTGATCTTCATGCATTCACGCTGAATGCGGCGAGCGCTTTGAAGCGGGCTCGCGGCTAGCGATCTTGCAGGCAAGGAAACTCTGTACGGCAAGTGTGGGCTAGCGCTGGGTCGATGCTTGCTCGCAACACCTCTTCACCGCTGCCAGCCTCGGCAACCACATTGCCGAGCGGGTCAATAATCGCTGATCGCCCACCAAGCTCAACACCGCACTGCTGCCCAACCCCATTACATGCAAGCACCCAAGACTGGTTCTCAATGGCCCGGGCCCGCAGCAGCACCTGCCAATGTGTGATTCTTGATTCAGGCCACCCAGAAGCCATCACAAATGCCGTGGCGTCAAGGTCGAGGAGCGAACGGAACTGCTCGGGAAACCGCAAGTCATAACAGGTGGCAAGCCCGGTGGAGCCGAGTGGAGAGTCCACCACAACAAACTCGTGGCCAGCAGTGAGAAGCTCTGCCTCGGGGCCGCCAATGCCAAACAGATGACGCTTTCTGTAAAGCCCGGCGATCTCTCCGGTTGGGGCAATCAATACAGAGGTGTTGTACAGCTTGTGATCTGCGGTTTCTGCAAACGAACCCATATGTAGCCAAGTATTTGTGTCAGCAGCCAGGCCTCTAAAGCTGTTGACAAGCGGCCCGCTCAGCCCTTGAGCAAGGTCCTTCGAGCCATAAACATCAAACGCTCCCGCCACCCACATCTCTGGCAAGACCACCAGGTCGGCCTCAGAGGTTGCCAGCCTGGTGAGTTCAAGGGCTCGGGGAACGCGCTCGGCAGCCGGTTCGGCGGCATCCGAATTGAGTTGCAGCAGCGCAACGTTGACGGCCATAGATGTGACCCTACTGCTAGAAGTGGGGGAGCGGCTCCTATAAAGCGCTCATCTCTAGCGAATCACAGAGGGATCAGGCCTTGTGGTTTTTATTCCCTCGACTACTCCATACTTGGCAAGATAACTAAGTCACCAAACGAAGG
>JBBDMQ010000214.1:0-3716 GCA_040878245.1 Microthrixaceae bacterium | reverse complement strand
CCGACCTGTCGAGGGAGCACAGTTCGCAGGTATTAGCCACAGCCGATGGGAGATCATTTTCTCGGGCTTGGAAAGCATCCGGTGTTGCTCGCGAAGCAACTCAACTCGCAAGCTGACCGACCGAACTACAGCAGGCCAGAGAAAAAATCGTTGCCTTTGTCGTCAGTGATTATGAAAGCCGGAAAGTTTTCGACCTCAATTTTCCAAACTGCTTCCATACCCAATTCTGGGTACTCCAGCACCTCAACTTTTTTGATGGCATCTTGGGCAAGAATCGCTGCGGGGCCGCCAATAGAGCCCAAGTAAAATCCTCCGTGGTCATTGCAGGCCTGTCGGACCTGCGCAGAGCGATTGCCTTTTGCAAGCGTGATAAAGCTTCCACCATGTTGCATAAACAAATCTACGTAGCTATCCATGCGGCCAGCAGTAGTCGGCCCGAAGCTTCCAGATGCCATTCCCTCAGGGGTCTTTGCGGGACCGGCGTAATACACCGGGTGGTCCTTCATGTACTGAGGCAGACCCTCACCGCGATCAATGCGTTCTTTCAACTTGGCGTGTGCAATATCTCTAGCCACAACCACTGTCCCGGTGAGCGACAAACGGGTACGAATCGGATGTTGGCTCAGTTGGCTACGAATCTCATCCATGGACTGATTCAGATTTACGTGAACAACCTCAGCACGCAGATCCGCCTCGGTAATTTCGGGCAAGTAGTGCGCAGGGTCAGTCTCTAGTTGTTCAACAAAGACTCCCTCGGATGTGATCTTGCCGAGTGCCTGACGGTCTGCAGAACAACTCACACCAATGCCAACAGGACAACTCGCACCATGTCGAGGCAGTCGAATCACACGAACATCATGGCAAAAATACTTTCCGCCGAACTGCGCACCAATTCCCGTGGCAGACGCAAGCTCAAAAATCTTCTGTTCAAGCTCAAAGTCGCGGATCGCATGACCGAGTTCATTCCCCACAGTTGGAAGCCCATCCAAGTAGCGGGCACTTGCGTACTTGACTGTCTTGAGATTCATCTCGGCCGAGGTGCCACCAATAACAATCGCTAGGTGATACGGCGGGCAGGCAGAGGTGCCGAGTGTACGAATCTTCTCATCTACAAATTTGAGCAACGATTCGGGGTTGAGTAGCGCTTTTGTCTCTTGATACAAGAAGGTCTTGTTTGCGCTTCCGCCGCCTTTTGTCATCACCAAAAAGTTGTACTCCTCTCCATCTACCGCGCTCAGATCAATTTGCGCTGGCAGATTTGTGCCTGTATTTCGCTCCTCAAAAGTTGTTATGGGGGCAAGCTGCGAATACCGAAGATTGGTGTCGGTATAGGTGCGATAAACGCCCTCGGCAATGGCAGCTTCATCTCCGCCAGGCTCATTCGAGCCACCATGAGTCCAAACCTGTTGCCCTTTCTTTGCCATGACTATTGCCGTGCCGGTGTCTTGGCAGCTCGGTAAGACCATGCCCGCTGACACACAAGCGTTTTGCAACATGGTCCGTGCCACAAACCGGTCATTTGCCGTGGCCTCTGGGTCGTCAAGGATCTTTGATAACTGCGCAAGATGCCCGGGCCTAAAAAGGTGCGAGATGGTGTGTACCGATTCAGCGATCAATAACGTGAGCGCTTGACGATCTACTTCTAAAATCCGACTCCCGCGATACTCGCCCACCGATACAAAGTCAGAGGTCAGCTTCTTAAAAGGGATCTCTGATGGAGACTGCGGAAACATGGGCTGGTAGACAAAATCAGGCATACAAACAAGCTACGCGAGCAAACTCTGCGCATCTAGTTCGCCCCGGCAGTGCTTCAGAAGAAGTGAGAAGGGCTGGCCACCAACTGGCCAGTCACTGGGGCCACTCACGGGGGCCATGCTCACCTATTCAGCTACAAAATTCCCATGGAACCCAAAGGGCACGCGCTGAGGAAGGTGAACGGTAGCCACTGGATCAGCACTCAAATCCTGCGCTGCCAAAATGACAAGGTCCGAACGATCAGTCGAAGCGTCGTACACCAGACTCATGACATAACCCTCTAGTTCACCTGCCCCCGAAGCAGCAGGAACAAAAACCGCCTCGCCAGCGGCGCGACCCGGACCCATCTCATGGCAGATCATGGAGTTCTGCTCAAAGTCGAAACAAGCAATGCTGGCGCCATCGAATTCAAACCCAGGTCCAGAATCAGCGCCAGTGTGACCGGGGGTGCTTGCCAACCAGCCATAGCGATGTTGTCTGCCGACTAGTCGCTCATCGATTCTGGGAAACTCAACGGCCTCATCGGAAAGTTGCTCCTCGGTGACCTTGCCCGAGTCCAGATCCAATTCCCACCGCCAGAGCGATGGAACACTCTCATCTGGCCCACGTCGACTGCGGTCAAACACGCGGTCATGGCGCACTACATCTAGCACCACAAGTTGCTGCCCTTGTAAGCCCACAGCCTCATAAGAGTTCAGTGCATGAAACACATAACAAGGGTCAACCTCAAACCAACGAAGTTCATCGGTACCCACACCACCGAGGGGCAGCAAGCCAATACGCGCCCCGTACTCGTTACTCCAGGCATAGGGAAAACCTGCCCCAGCCGCAGCATCTTCCAAGTTGAAGACAACCGGTAAGTCATAAAAGACGGCGTAGTTCTGAGTCAAAGAGATGTCATGAACCATCGGACTTCCTGGCACGGGAATCAGTTCACGGCGATCCACACTGCCATGAGACCCCACAACGCTGTACTCAATCACGTTTGGTACCGACCAGTTATAACTTGCGGCATGTAGATCACCCGAGACGGGGTCAACCTTCGGATGCGCCGAATACCCGTTTAGTTGCCCGCCAGTGAACTGACAGACGTCCATTCGCTCAAGCTCGTAGCCCAGCTCAACAGGAGGCGACCCAGCTTCGACAAGAGCAAGTGTTTGCCCATTCAGACCAATCACATTTGTATTCGGGGACGTACCTTGCTGTTCGGTCACCCAGCGGTTTCGGTACCACTCGGCACGTCCGTCTCTGAGCCGAAGACCGTGGATCATCCCATCGCCAAGAAACCAGTGATACCTTGCCGGATCTGCAGCTCTGGGGTTTGGGCCATTGCGAAGATACCGGCCGTTCAGTTCCACCGGGATCTGACCAGTGACATCAAGATCAAAGGCAGTGACTTCCTCCGTCACAGGAGCAAAGTTGCCACTCAAATACGGGTTTGGATTCAATCGGATACTTCCTGTTCGGGGGCTATTTCTTGTAAAAACCTAGAGTTCAATCGGAGGACTCAGCATCAGCAGAATCGGATGAACCTGTTTGGGCGGAAGTGGTCGCACCTAGCTCGGCGCTCAAGGCTGAACGCTGTGCACCCGAAGAGCGCAGGGCCCGAGACAGCAACGAGGGTTTAGAACGCTCAGGCTGGGTTCGGTTTTTGGATTGGGTTCGAGCCTTGGACTGGGAACGATCCTTGGACTGGGCACGAGTCTTGGGCTTGGGAACTTGCGCAGGCTCCAGTACCACCTCTGGCTCTGACTCTGGCGCTTGTTCCGCTAGCGGCTCTGGCTCAGGCTCCGACTCTGGCGGGTCTTCCGCTATGAACGGAGTTCTTCTGTCCTCATAAGTCCATCCCTGTGGAACGGTCAGATGTACAGCGTGGCGTTCGCAGAGTTCCTGTGCGGGACCTGGTTCGGGGGTAAGGGAATCAATCCAAGCGTGAAGATTGACTGGGTCAAAAGTCAGCT
>JBBDMQ010000213.1:0-3746 GCA_040878245.1 Microthrixaceae bacterium | reverse complement strand
AGGGCTCGACGACCTCGAGGATGTTCACCGCTGGCAGACCAACCAGGACTTCGCACGCGCGCGTAGCGTTCAACACAGCAGGGGCACTCCGGATCCAGCAGGTGTAGGAACCGCCAGATTCGCAGGGCCCCTGCTACACGCCCGGGACCCTCACACCCCGCTCATCCGCGAAGCGCCGACAAAACGGATGTTTGGGCGGAACGGATGTTTGGGCGGAACGGATGTTTGGGGCTTAGCTGAGATGTGATCGCAGATGTGCTTGCACTGATTCAAGGTCGTTCTGTACATGTTCGATTCTTTCGACACGCTCAAACAGGTCAGACAGATGATCGGGAAGCTCGGGACGAAACCCAAGGGCCTGTTCTACTGCATCAGGAAACTTCGCCGGATGCGCAGTCGCAAGAGCCACGACTGCAACCTCTGGGTCTCCAAGGAGTTGCTCAGCCAAAGCCACCGCAACAGCCGTATGAGGGTCAAGAACTAATTCCGTTCGCTCGAACACAGCCTGAGTCACTACAGCTGCGGCATCATCATCTACTCGACCAGCGTCAAACTCAGATCGAAGCTGTTCAAGAATTTCGCTCTCAACAGAAACTGAACCATCAGAGCGGAAAGCCGCCATTAACTCAGCAACTTTTTGGCCATCGCGACCAAGTACCTCAAACAAAAGGCGCTCGAGGTTTGAACTCACTTGAATATCCATTGACGGACTTGCTGTGGGCACCACTCCGCAAATCTGCATCTGACCAGTTTCGAAGAACCGAGTAAGGATGTCGTTTCGATTTGAAGCCACCACTAGCCGGTCGACCGGAAGCCCCATCTGCTTTGCCGCCCAGCCTGCCAAGATGTTGCCAAAGTTTCCTGTAGGCACGCAGAACGTCACCTCTGCCGCCTGAGCAGCCAGGCCAGCGGGAGCTGAATCAACGGGAGCTTGTGGCACCGTCTCAAGGTAAGCAACCACGTAGTACACAATCTGCGCCATAACTCGCGCCCAGTTAATTGAGTTCACTGCCCCAAGGTGCACCTCTTCGCGGAAAGCGAGGTCGCCAAACGCAGCTTTCACTAGGTCTTGGCAGTCATCAAAGGTGCCTTCCACTGCAATGGCATGCACGTTGCTGGCTTGAACGGTGCTCATCTGACGGCGTTGCACATCAGACACTCGGCCCTCTGGAAAGAGAATAAAGATATCAATCCTCTCGCTCTGTCGAACCGCATCGATAGCAGCAGATCCTGTATCGCCAGAAGTGGCACCCAAGATACAAATCCGCTCCTGACGCTGATCCAGCACAAAATCAAAGAGCCTTCCCACAAGCTGCAGCGCTACATCTTTGAAAGCCAAAGTCGGGCCATGAAAGAGTTCGAGCAATAGCAAGTCTGCACCCGCTGCAGTGTGCCCTAGCGGAACTACGGGGCAGACCTGCTCTGTCTCAAAGGTTGCGTAGCTCTCGCAAACAATTCGCTCAAAGACTTCTCGGGGTATCTCGCCTTGGACAAATGGCCACATGACCTCGACCGCAACCTCTGCGTAGCTTCTCCGCGCAAGTCCTCGAGTGGCGGAAGAGCGGGCCAAAACTCGGGGAGATACAAGCCGCCGTCATCAGCAAGGCCTGCGAGCAAAGCGTCAGCGAATCCCAGCTCGGGTGCCGTTCCCCGGGTGGATACATACTTCATTGCGAGTCTCCTAGTAGATGCAACATCAGATTCTACTGCCTGCTCATACGCCGCAGGACTATCAATCGTTGCCGATGACACGCAAGACTGAGCCCACTGAGGTGACCGAATGCAGGCTGCTGAGTTCGCGCAGAGTCGCACGCACATCAGCTTCTCGAGCGGCGTGCGTTATAAAGATGAGTCGGGCAGCGCCTCGGTCGGGCTGCTGCTCCAAGACCTCTTGTTCCATTGAATGAATCGAGACCTGATGCGCACCGAAAACACCTGCAACCGCTGCAAGTACGCCAGGTTCATCACTCACCTCAAGGTTGAGATAGAACGGTGACACGAGTTCATCTACTGGTCGAAGACTGGCTGGGGCAAAACTGCCGCAGCTAGCAAAGGTTCCCTTCAGAAGGTTTGCTGCAGCGTCGACAACATCGCCAAGCACTGCAGATGCGGTGGGGTTTCCGCCAGCTCCTCGACCGTAAAACATTAGGTCGCCGACAGCTTTGCCCTGAACAAACACGGCATTGAAGCTGTCACGAACTGCGGCCAGTGGGTGTTCATTTGGCACCATCGCAGGATGCACGCGCACCGCAACCGTGCCATCGCTAAAGCGGTCGGCGATTGCGAGCAACTTGACGACGTAACCCAACCGACGAGCAAACTCAATATCGGTCTTGGTGACTGCAGAAATACCTTCGTGATAAACATCCCCAGCCACAATCCGAAGACCAAAGGCAAGAGTTGCAATGATTGCTGCTTTTGCGCCGGCATCAAAACCTTCAACGTCTGCGGTGGGGTCGCGCTCGGCGTAGCCCAAGCCTTGCGCCTCGGCCAGCGCTGCTGCATAGGTCCATCCCTCTTCAGTCATTTTTGTCAGAATGTAGTTAGTAGTTCCGTTGACAATCCCCATCACCCGTGAGATGTCTTCACCCATCAAAGACTCTCGCAACGGCCGAACGATAGGTACCCCACCAGCCACTGCGGCCTCAAAAAGTAGGTCCACACCAGAGGAATCTGCCTCGGCAAAAAGTTCGGTCCCTACATTGGCCAAGAGTTCTTTGTTGGCCGTAACAACTGCCTTACCCGAGGCCAAGGCGGCAGAAATCAATTCTCGAGCAGGCTCGATGCCGCCAATCACCTCAACGACCAAGTCGATATTTGGATCCGACACAACGCCTTGAGCATCAAGGGTCAGTACCCCGTCCTCAAGCAGAACTCCGCGTTCTTTTGAAACGGAACGAACAGCCACTTTGGCAATCTGCAATCGCAAGCCAGTTCGCTGCTCAATCTCATCTGAGCGCAGACCAATCAGTTCTACGAGCGCTGCGCCAACGTTGCCGCAACCCAGCACTCCGATGTTCACCGTTTTAGCCACCTTCTGAGGCTACCGGTAGAAGGTGGGATCACCCGAACTGCTGGTCAAAAACTGCTTTGTCAAAAACCGAAGTCGCTAGCCCACATCTGTCAGCAACAAATCCTCGAGCGTCTCTCTGCGAACAACAAGGCGAGCTTGTCCATCGGCAACAAAAACCACTGCAGGTCGCATCACCTTGTTGTAGTTCGAACCCATTGAGTGGCCATAGGCGCCCGTGACTGGAGTGGCGATCACATCGCCGATCGAAAGGTCTGCAGGCACAAGGCCTTCACGAACAAGAAGGTCACCCGACTCGCAATGCTTACCAACAAGTCGGATTGGCATCTCTCTACGTGAACTCGCAGCACGCGGCAGAAAGGTTTCATAGCCGCTGCCGTATAGGACCGGCCGAGGGTTGTCGCTCATGCCGCCGTCAACGGACACATAGGTACGAACTCCCGGGATGAACTTGATGGTGCCAACGGTATACAGCGTGAGTGCCGCAGCAGCAGTTATTGCACGACCTGGTTCCACACTTATCTGGGCGGTGATTCCCTGCTCTCTGCAACTTTGCAGAATGGCCGAACCCCACTCGGTGAGAGAGGGCGCAACATCGCCCTGCACATATGCAACGCCTAGACCACCACCAACTACTAGTTCGGGCAGATCATTCTCGACCACAAACGGTGCAACGGTACTGAGACCCTCTAAAAAATTCGCAACACTAAACACC
>JBBDMQ010000212.1:0-3757 GCA_040878245.1 Microthrixaceae bacterium | reverse complement strand
GTGTGACTGCGTGTGTGACTGCGTGTGTGACTGTGTGACTGCGTGATCTGGCAAGCGACTATACGCTCATGGCGCCGAGGGATGCCCGGCGGTACGGTTCTCATCCTGACAGATGGCGCAGGATGTAGTCGGAGTCTGGCGATACATCGATTCATAAAGG
The DNA here is from genome assembly GCA_040878245.1 of Microthrixaceae bacterium. GTDB lineage: Bacteria > Actinomycetota > Acidimicrobiia > Acidimicrobiales > Microtrichaceae > IMCC26207. The sequence goes on along the minus strand of JBBDMQ010000212.1, from coordinate 3,597 downwards.
AGCACAGCATGGGAATTTCGGTGAATATCGACGAGGGCATTGCCGAGGTTGTAATGGACAATCCTCCGGTGAATGCATTGACCGTGGCTGGTTGGTATGAGCTGGCCGATGTGATCACTTCAACGGGCCGCAACCAAGAGATAGGTGCACTCGTCTTGCGCGCTGAGGGCCGCGGGTGGAATGCCGGAGTTGATATTAAAGAGATGCAGAACACAGAGGGTTTCGATGCGCTGCTAGGCGCAAACCGCGGTTGTTATGCCGCCTTTGCTGCGGTCTATGAGTGTGAGGTGCCGGTGATCTCTGCTGTTCACGGGTTTTGTTTGGGCGGCGGTATTGGCCTGGTCGGCAACTCTGACATCATCCTTGCGGCGGAAGGCACTCGGTTTGGTTTGCCAGAGGTGAACCAAGGTGCGCTTGGTGCTGCGACACATCTTGCTCGACTAGTTCCGCAACACAAGATGCGTGAAATGGTCTACACCGCAGAACCCATAGATGCATCCCTGCTCGAATCTTGGGGATCTATTAGCAAAGTTGTTCCGCTTGAAGACCTTCGTGATGCAGCGTTTGAGGTGGCGGCAAAGATTTGTTCAAAGAGTCGCTTTGTTATTCGGCGAGCAAAAGAGTGCCTGAACGGGATTGACTTGGTGGATGTCAAGCGCAGTTACCGCTTTGAGCAGGGCTTTACCTACGAACTCAACTTGGCGGGTGTAGCAGATGAGGCTCGCGATGCTTTTGTAGACAAAACCCAAGCAAAGTTCTCAAAGTAAGCAGGCCTCTGGAATCAGCACGGCCACAATCAGCACGGCCGCACCATCAGATGCGGCCGTGGTAGCAGTACTACATGAGCTCAAGATTTTTAGCCGGCTGGAACACTACTGACATCTGGACTGCTGGCGCTTGGGTCGGCTCCCGGGTCTGCCGAGGCCGCTGGAGCACACTCGGCCTGGAAGATAGTTTGGAACTCGGTCATGGCTGCGGTGTACCCGTCCCCTGATAGCGCTTTTTGTCCTGCCTCACCAGACAAGAAGTCTGTCGGATAGCCAGCCGCTTCTGCCTCGGTTTGAAGCGTATTTGCAGCAATTCGCAATGACTCGCTTGCTGCTGCAGAGTCGGCGGGGAATGCTCCAGCTACTGCATTAAGAAGTTCTACGTAAAGCCCAACGGCCTCTTCGGTTTGCTTCTTGTTAGTGGGCTCGGGCGGTCCTTCGGTGGTGACCAAGCTAATAGCGCACAGGTCCGTTCCTGCTCCTTCAATTTCCTGAGAGATCTTGTCAACCTGGGCGCTATAGGCCTCATCGCTCAGTGGTTTTGAGGTTGTGGGAGCAGTCTTGTCACCCTTTTCCGTGGTGGTCGTTGCCTTGGCTTCTTTATCTCCGTCGCCACTGCAGGAACCTGCAAATAATGCCAAACTTGTCATGAGTGCTAGCGCCGCAACGCGTCGCCAATTGTTGTTCGGATGCATTCGAACTCCTCTTTCCCCTGCGGCTAGGTAGCCAACGGAACTCGCAGGATAACGCCGTTCCTGCACGGGTGCGACCATCTCGGCAGGATTCAGAGTCCTCACTCAGCTGAACCTGAGAGGATGCTTTTCATTTGAGGCTGCATCAGCGTCTAGATTTCATTATCTGACGCCCCATCAGACATGGGGTGCTTTCTTCGCTTGAGCTTGTTGACAACCTGTTCAGGCCGTAACTAAAGGGGGTCCGGTGCCCGGACCGGACAAGCGCTGCACAGAAGATGAAGTTGTTGCCGAACTGAGTTCTGGCATGACTATTGGCATTGGCGGATGGGGGAGTCGACGTAAGCCGATGTCTCTGATTCGAGCAATCCTTAGGTCTGATCTGACTGACCTGACCATTGTGAGTTATGGCGGCCCCGATGTGGGCTTGTTGTGCCGCAGCGGAAAGGTTCGCAAAGTGGTTTCTGGGTTTGTGTCACTCGACTCAATTCCACTTGAGCCTCATTATCAAGCTGCCCGCCAAACTGGCAGTATCGAAGCTGCCGAATGGGATGAGGGCATGTTGTTGTTGGGCTTACAGGCCGCTGCTTGGCGTGTGCCTTTCTTGCCTACCCGTGCCGGTCTTGGCTCGGATATTTTGAAATATATGGGGGATCTACGCACCGTGCGTTCCCCCTATGCCACAGAGGTGAAGCTCGGCGGTAACTCAGGCGGCGAGTCAGCGGGCGAGTTAGTGAGCGAGTTTGAAGAATTGCTAGCTGTGCCAGCACTGGAACTTGATGCTGCATTAGTCCACCAAAACGCAGCCGACGTTTCTGGCAACGCAGTTTGGCTAGGTGAGGATCCGTTCATGGATGATCTCTTTGTGCGTGCCGCTCAGCGCTCATTCGTGAGTACCGAACGCATTTTGCCAACTACTGAACTTGCTGGATTAGCTGACATCTCGCATCTGAAGATTTCACGCATGGATGTGAGCGGGGTAATTGAAGCCCCACATGGTGCCCATTTTACGGAGTGTCTGCCGGATTACTCTAGAGATGAAGCCTTCCAGAAGCGCTATGCAGCAACAGCCAAATCAGATGAGGCCTGGGATGAGTTCCGTGCCGAATTCCTAGAGGTTGACGAAGCCGGTTATCAGGCCAAGGTCAAGGAGTTGCAGTGATGAGTAACGCCAGTAGCCCAACCTCTGCCGCCGGAGTAGATGGCGGTATCGACGCAGGAGAAAACGCCGGAGTAACCCGTGCAGATATTTGCGCTGTGGCAATTGCCGAAGCATTCCGCGGAGATGGCGAACGTCTGTGTAACCCAATCGGCAATCTTCCCCTGATCGGCGGGCGCTTAGCCGCCGCAACCTTTGAGCACCAATTAGCCCTTACCGATGGCTTTTATACTTTGATGGACCCGCAGTCCCCAGATCTGGTGCCGGCTATTGCGCTTCCCGAGGCAGAACGAGTGGCGCAGCGAACCGTGGCCCACTGGAATCCTTATCGAGAGATGTTTGGTTTGCTTTGGCAAGGAAAGCGCCATGTCATGATGGGCGCAACGCAGATTGATCAGTATGGCAACCAAAACATTGCTGCAATTGGCGACTGGACCAAACCCCGTCGGCAATTGCTTGGATTCCGTGGGGCGCCAGGCAACACGATTAATCACACCACAAGCTATTGGGTTCCAAATCACTCTCCTCGAGTGTTTGTGCAGGCTGTAGATGTGGTGTGTGGAATTGGTTATGACCGTGCTCACGCTCTGGGGCCAATTGCCTCTCGCTTTCATGAGGTCCGGCGTGTGGTCTCAAATCTGGCTGTCTTTGATTTTGAGGCCACCGATTCCAATGGTGTTGCCACAATGCGGCTGCGGAGTTTGCACCCCGGAGTCACACTTGAAGAGGTGCTCGAAGCAACTGCCTGCGAGGTAGTAGTTCCGAAGGATCTTGGTGTTTCGCGTTCCCCAACCGAACAAGAACTTGCGCAAATCAATCGGCTTGACCCGCGCGGGTTACGACTTAGCGAGGTTCCCGAGCCATGACAGACCTTGACCTACCGATCTCTACAACGAGCACCGATAGTTCTTCAACCAAGAGAAGCAACGACAGAAGCAACGACAAAAGAACGGCGCTAGCCCTACCGATCAACGCTGTC
>JBBDMQ010000211.1:0-3759 GCA_040878245.1 Microthrixaceae bacterium | reverse complement strand
CAGGTTTCATTTTATGCCAGTTCCTCCGCCGAGCATCCTTGACACTGAGTCACCACATGTGAACTACTTCTCGGTTGAGTCTGCACCGTACGGGTCTGTCTGACCGGGAGGGTTTGAGTTACTGCCCTTGAGTTTCTTAACCACCAAGATCACTACACCCACAACGGTGATTACCAACAGAATCTTCAGTACAGGTCGAGACTTTTGAGCAACAGTTGCCGCCATAAGATCAGCCGCCTCTGCGGCACGAAGAGCTTGCTGCGTGCGCTCCAAAGCCGTCTCTACCGTCTCAAGAGTTTCGAGCGCTTTTGCTGACTGCGTTGAAACTTTCGACATATGTGCTCCTCATCCTCGCAACGAAACGAAAGCAGAGCTTAGCGGGCCGCCCTGAAATTACTCTTGGACAAGTTCAATCAATGTGCCAAAAGATCCTTTGGGATGAATAAACGCAACGGTGGTTCCACGAGACCCTGGACGCGGGGTCTTATCAATAGCTGTGGCCCCGGCCGCAACCATGGCATCGAGAGCCTGTTGGCAGTTCTCCACCCGATAGCCAATGTGATGCAGTCCCTCTCCACGCTTTTCTATAGAGATCGCAATCGGGGAATCAGGCCGGGTTGCGGCCGTCAGCTGGATATAGCTATCGGCCACCTTGATCAGAGCCTCATCGACACCATCAGAGTCCACAACCTCTCGATGCGTCACCGTTGCTCCAAATGCTTGTTGGTAATACGCAATAGCTGCATCAAGATCTTTGACAGCAATAGCCACATGGTCGATCTCTGTAAGCAGTCCTGATGTGGAGGAATCTGTTTGAGTTGAATCAGTCATTTTCGTCAAACCTCGTAGTTAGAGTTCGCCACGGGCGTGGCGACGGAACAGCGTGATCTTCTCTTCGCCGATGCGTTCGCGCTTTTCGGGGTCAGAGATTCCCATGCCTTCTTCGGGAGCCAAACAGAGCACAGCGATCTTTCCTTCAGCCTGATTGTGATGAACCTTCAAAGCTGCGTCACCCACTTGGTCAAGCGCAAACACCTCTGACAGCACTGGCTGAATCGCACCCTTATCAATCAGGCGATTCATCTCCCAAGCCTCTTGATAGTTAGCAAAATGCGAAGAAATGATGCTCTTGAGCTTCATCCACAGATGACGATTGTCGTACTCAATCATGTATCCCGATGTAGCCGCGCAGGTCACAATCTTGCCGCCCCGCTTTGCAATAAACACCGAGGCCCCCATGGTCGAACGACCAGGATGCTCGAAGACAATGTCGGGGTCTTCGCCAATAAGCTGACGCACCTTCTTACCTAACCGTCGCCATTCTTTTTCGTCTTGAGTGTGCTCGTCAGACCAAAACTTGTAACCCTCGGCCTGACGATCGATCACAGCCTCACAACCCATGGCGTTGAGCAACTTGACACGCTCAGGTGAAGAGACCACGCCGATTGGGATTCCTCCGCCGTTCAAAACCAGCTGTGTTGCATAGGCGCCGATACCACCAGTTGCTCCCCAAATAAAGACGTTGTCGCCCTGCTTCATTTGGCCAGCGTGATTTCCGACCAGCATGCGGTAACTCGTCGAAGCACACAATGCATTGACTGCGGATTCTTCCCAGGTCAGATGCGTCGGCTTCGGCATAAGTTGATTGGCCTTCACAATGGCGAAGTCAGCCAGACCGCCGTAGTTGGTCTCAAAACCCCAGATGCGCTGATTTGAGGCCAGCATCGAATCGTTATGTGCCGATGGGTCTTGGTCGTCTAAATAGTTGCAATGAGCAGTGATGTGGTCTCCGGTTTTCCAGTTCCGCACCGCAGAGCCAACCTTGAGCACCACTCCCGAGGCGTCAGACCCAACAATATGAAAGTCCTGCTGGTGACGCTTTCCCCAGATGGACTCCTTGCCCAAGCGATCCAAAAATCCGAAAGTAGAAACGGGCTCAAATATTGCGGTCCAGACTGTGTTGAAGTTGATGGAACTTGCCATCACCGCAATCACTGCCTCGTCAGGTGCAATCTCTGGCAGCGGTAAATCACCCACATGAAGGCTCTGACGAGGGTCCTTATCCCAAGACTCAACCCCCTCCCACATTGCTGACTCCGAGCGGAGCACGTGTGCCGCTCGAGTTGAATCAGGCGTGCCAAGGCTGCCGAGTTCCTCTGCAGACGCACCTTGGGTAATGGCGGCTAAGACATCTTGAGTATCAGTCATAAATTCAGAAGGTAGTGGCTCGGGTTACCTCTACTCAAAATTTGAGGCAGCTCATGAGTTATTGGGCGGCTTTGAATGCTTCGGCTTGCTTGCCGACCAATCTCTGAATGTCGCCCATGACTAGATTCACATCTTGCAGATGCAAACCCCATGCTGGGGTCAGATCTCCACCAATATCGTCAATCCGAGGGGTCTTCGGATCGCTGTTAATAGTTGCCTCGAGGTAGCTAAAACCATCTCTCGAAACACACTCACCTGTAACTAAACCAGGCGTCTGCACAAACGGTGTGGTGATCGGCTCAACCGCTGGGTTCACCCAACGTGTGGCGTCACTGCCTGCCTCAGTTGCATCGCCTGCATTGCCAGACAAAATTGAGCTACCTGTAGCTGCCTGAAAGTAAGAGTCGAGTGCAACCGGCTCGCCCAAGAGCGCAGCCGGGTTATTACATGCAGCTACTTCTCCAGCTGCGGGGTTGCGAACCGCACCGAATAACGAACCAGAAACAGGTGGCGAAGTTGATCGGAAAGTCGACCAACTCACTGCGCAGGCAACTTGCTCTGGCTGACGACAGAGCGGGATATTGGCAAAGTCGCCTCCGACATCGGCGCCCGATGGCACCGCAAGCGATCCGCCCGCCAAGTAGGCAGCCACAAGCTGACCCCGAACCTCTTGGTTGGGATCTATCTCTTCCTTCATCAAATCAATCATCATAAACGTTCCTTGCGAATGGCCAATAAGCACCACACCGCGGCCCTGATTATCAGTGGCCATGTACTGCTTCCAAGCGTCGAGCACATCTTTGTAGCCGCGCTGAGGGTCCTCGGAAGTCTGAGCAGTTCCCGACATATTGCTCACCAGCCCGGCCAAGGTGCGCTGCCTATAGACAGGTGCAAACACCCGACACTCTTGGCCCAGCCTTGCTGCCTGATTGAGCGTTGCGTACCCCTCCTCTTCATCACTTGCCACCAAGTCGCTCGTGGTTGAAGGGTCACGTGAGATAGTCGGATACACGTAGAAGCAATCAATCGGGGCATCCGGATTTGCGGCCCAGGGCTCAACACGAGTGGAGCCGTCAGCTTGTATCACCGTTGCGTCTAAGTTGCCGTCGCAGATGTCGACTTTGCTGGGGTGACACACCCAGTGATCCAAGTCTTGGTAAATCTCGCTCTTGTATCCGGCGTATCGCTCAAGGGTGGCAGGGGCAGCACTGCTGTCTTGAGCACTGCTGTCTTGAGCACTGCTGTCTTGAGCACTGCTGCACCCGGCAGCGAGCGCTACAAAGAGCAGCGCTATCAAGCCACTGCAAAGAGTCTGAACCGGTCGAGTTGTACAAGGCACTTCTTCAACCTAGTGGCGCTATTCGCTCGGAGTAGCCAACGCAGAAGCAGTTGTCTTCGACGCAACTGTTACCGGGAAGTAACATGGAAGCACGTGTTCGTCGACCCGATCGGGTCACTACGGAAGGTCCTTCATGCCTGGTTCCATCATTATGTCCGGTGCTCGTACTCCGATTGGCAAACTCTCTGGCGCTCTAGCCGGATTCAGTGCCA
>JBBDMQ010000210.1:0-3760 GCA_040878245.1 Microthrixaceae bacterium | reverse complement strand
CATCTGAGTCGCTATTTGCTGCCATCGGAACCCGAACCTAGGCGCCAGTGATGTCGGCGAACTCGGCATCGAACAGCGCTTCTTCTTTGTCATCAAGGTTGCCCCAAGATTGTAATTTCGCCAGAGTGGAAGCATCTGGAAAAATAAGTTGGCTATCGGCAAGCGCTGCAGCCTCGCCGCCCATCTTGCGCAGTTCTTCCTGAACTCCCTGAACCGGTGAGATGTACTGAACCTCTGCAGTTATCTTTGCTGCGTTGACTGGGTCGTAGACGTAGTTCATCCAATCGGCCGCACCCTCAACATTGCTTGCGCCCACAGGGATTTGCATGGTGTCAAACCAGAGGGTTCCACCCGAGTCTGGAATTGAGAACCCGATGTCGGGGTTTGAAGCAGAAAGCTGAACTACGTCGCCTGACCAACCAATACAGGCTGCAAAGCTGCCTTGCTCAAGGTCATCGACATAGTCATTCCCGGTGAACTGTCGAATCTGGCCGGAGTCCACCCCTTCCCGGAGTCTGTCGAAGGCCGGTTGGAACTTTTCAAAACTTGGAGTAGCGAGATCTATACCGAGCGATAAGGCAATCAGGCCGATGGTGTCACGCATTTCGGTCAGCATGCCGATCTTACCTTTGAAAGCAGGGTCAAACAGGTCATTTATGGAATTCAGTGGGCGCCCGGTCACAGCTTGGTTATAGGCGATCCCTGCCATTCCGGCTAGCCAAGGAAGGGAGTACTCGCCTGTTGGGTCAGAGGGTGGCTTGTTGAGTGACTCAATCAGATTTGCAGAGTTGGGAATCTTGTCGAGTGGCAACTTCTCCACCCAATCAAGGTTGATGAGCCTGCCAGCCATCCAAAAAGTGAGTGCAATGATGTCGGGACCGATTGGCTTTCCCTTTGACAGCAGCGGCTGAATCTTTGCGAAGTACTCGTCGTTATCATTGATGCCCTCGGTATATTTGATCTTCTGCCCCGAGGCCTTTTCGAATGAGGAAAGAGTGCCTCCCTTGCCATAGAGCTCGCCCTCTGGTTTGTCGATGTAGAGCGTCCAGTTATCAAACCAGAGTTCATTATCCCCAGAGGCGGTGTCACTGCTTCCATCACTGCTGCAGGCAGCGAGCAATGCAGGCCCAAGCGCCAAACCTCCGAGAGCTAGACCACTAGTACCCAAAAATTTGCGACGGCTCAGTTCTGCTTGGCGTGAAACTGTCGGGATTTGGATTCTGCGCTTTGTCATTTTCTCTCATTTCTGTTGGGGGTGAACTGTTGTGGCTAGCTGTTGTGGCAATTTGAGGTGAGTATCGGTCAGTTACTGGCAGTCAAACTTTTTGAATCTGTACGAATTTGGGTCCTCTACACTTTTTCCTCCTGTAGCGAGGCAGTCATGCCAGCAAGTTCTGGGTCGATTGCCTCGGGCACTAGGTAGGCCCCTTCATAGGCCCAAGCCATATCGACCCGAGACCCCACGCTGAGCCTTGAGGGATCGTCCTCGGGACCAAGGTGCGCTACAAGAGTCGACCCAAGGTCTGTCTGCACTTCACAACGCACTACTGGCCCCTGAAACACCAAACTGGTCACAGTGGTGGGAATGCTTCCACCTACCAGACCGTCAATGGGTGCGAAACTAGGAACAAGTCGTTCGGGACGAACCATGAGCGTGACCTCTGAGCCGAGAGCATAGCTGTGGTTGCCTGATGGCACGGTGAACTGCGTGCCAGTTCGGGAGTCCACAGTCACTGCAGTTCCGTCTTGGGATCGGACAGTGACGGGGAGAAGGTTTGCGGTGCCGATAAACCCGGCCACAAATGCCGTAGTGGGCTGATGGTAAATCTGTGTTGGGGTGCCAATTTGATCGGTCCGCCCCTGAGTCATTACCGCAATGCGGTCGGACATGGTGAGGGCTTCTTCTTGGTCATGAGTAACAAAGATGAAGGTGATTCCCACTTCTCGTTGGATGCGCTTGAGTTCAAGTTGCATTGCCTGACGGAGCTTCAGGTCGAGTGCTCCTAGTGGTTCATCTAGGAGGAGTGCTTTGGGAAGATTGACTAGCGCTCGGGCTAATGCGATGCGCTGTTGCTGACCGCCAGAGAGTTGGTTAGGCCGTCGCTTTGCGTACTCGGGCAAGCGAACAATTTCGAGCAGTTCGTTCACACGCCGTGTTACTTCCCCTTCGGCCACCTTGGCATTACGTAGACCGAAAGCCACGTTATCGAAGACGTTCATATGCGGAAAGAGCGCGTAGTTCTGAAAGACCGTATTGACGTTTATTTTGTGTGGCGGGATCTTTGAAACGTCGACACCGTCAAGCAGGATTCGCCCAGAGGTGGGTTGCTCAAACCCAGCGATCATGCGAAGGGTGGTGGTTTTACCGCAACCAGAGGGGCCCAGCATGGAGAAGAACTCACCCTCGGCAATATCAAAATCGGCGCATTCAACGGCAGTGTATTCACCAAATGTTTTAACAACTTGCTCAAGGCGAATGACAACTTCGGCTGTGCCTGCCTGGGCCCCGGGTTCTGCAGAGCCTGCCTGCTCATCTAGCGATTTAGTCATCCACGGTCACCTTTATCATTTCCTTCGGAATCCGTAACAAAAAATTTCATCAGCAACGATATTCTCGTGAAAACTGCGAGAGAGAATTTTTTCTGCAAGATCCAAGCACTGCGACTCAGAACTCACCAAGAACTAACACATTGCGCAGTGCAAGCAACTTAGAACCTAGAGGGAACCAATGACGGCAAATCTTGACATACGAAACCAAAACTTAATCGGGGGAAAGTGGCTGCCATCAGTCTCCTCGGGCACAAGTTCAGTCATTGACCCCTCTACGGCTGCCGAAATTTTTAGCGCACCGTTGTCAGATGCTCAAGATGTTGATCGAGCAGTGACAACTGCCGCCGAGGCATTTGTGTCATGGAGTCGAACCACGCCGTTAGAGCGCGCCACCGCAATGTTTCAGTTGGCTGACCTCATTGAGGAGCGAGCAGATGACCTGATTGCCGTTGAGTCGCTCAACGCTGGCAAGCCGGTTTCGGCGACTGCAGACGAGATATCTGCGGCGGCTGATTGCTTTCGATTCTTTGCTGGGGCGGCCCGAACTATGGAGACTCAAGCAGCAGGTGAATACATGGATGGATTTACCTCAATGCTTCGGAGAGAGCCAGTGGGTGTGATTGCATCAATCACCCCTTGGAACTATCCGCTGATGATGGCCGCTTGGAAGCTGGGTCCGGCGTTGGCTGCAGGTTGCACGGTCGTGCTCAAACCATCAGACCTGACCCCAATGTCTTCGCTATTGCTAGCGGAACTCACCGTAGATGTGCTTCCTGCAGGCGTGTTCAACCTGGTCTGTGGCGACGGCGCAACCACTGGAGCTGCTCTCACTACGCACCCATTAGTAGACATGATTTCTGTGACTGGTTCGGTTGGAACTGGTAAAGCAATTGCTCAAGCCGCCGCTGCATCACTCAAGCGAGTTCATCTAGAACTTGGCGGAAAAGCACCTGTGTTGGTTTTTGACGATGCGGACCTCAGCAAGGTTGCGGAAGCAATCAAAGTGGGCTCGTTCTGGAACGCAGGGCAGGACTGCACCGCTGCAGCAAGGGTCATAGCGGCGGAAGATATTCACGATGCGGCAGTAGACGCAATTTCTCAAGCGGCGCAGTCTTTAGTAGTTGGCCCGACGAGCGATGAGTCAACTGAGCTTGGCCCCGTCATTTCTGCTGCGCAACGCGAGCGTGTTGCGGGGTTTGTCGAACGTGCC
>JBBDMQ010000209.1:0-3768 GCA_040878245.1 Microthrixaceae bacterium | reverse complement strand
TCTTGCTCCTCTTTGACCTCTAACTGATTAAGCGCTGACTCGTGATCGGACAGCACCTGACAGATCGAGCGAAACGCCTCAAGCAGTTCGGTGGCTGAAATCTGAGAGGGAGGTGACATCACGGCTCATCCTACTAATGACCGGGAGGTCAGATCGGATGCTGGCCGAGAGCTCTGCTTGTGAGTTTGCTGCCGACCTGAACTAGTATTTGTCCTCGGTTCACACCTAGGTGATCCCGTGAGTGCTTCTGATCTAATCCTTCCGGGGACCAACAGCAGAGCAAGCACGTTTCCAATAACGATAAGAGAGCGCAGCATGGCCGCCGTTTGTGAAGTATGCGATAAAAAACCGATCTTCGGCATGAGCCTCAGCCACTCTCACCGCCGTACCAAGCGCCGCTGGAATCCAAACATTCAGCGCATTCGCGTTCAAGTAGGTCCCACTACTAAGCGCATGAACGTCTGCACCCGATGCATCAAAGCAGGCAAGGTTCAAAAGCCGACCGTTCGAACAAGTGCGTAGTTGTTTGGCTGTGTAACCGCCCTGGGTGAACTTTTCAGACTCCACCCAAGCCGAGCTAGAGGGAGTTCTGCGATGCAAGGTGTCATAAAATCCTACGATCCCGCTTCAAGTGATGGGATCGTCGTTCGAGATACTGATATGAGTGAGTACGACCTTGCGCCGAACTCACTCGAAGGAACCGTATTTCGGATGCTCCGTCAAGGACAGCGCGTGTGCTTTGACCTTGATGACGATGGTCGGGCGACCAATTTGAACCTTGGATCAGAGGTAGACATGGGAACACCCGCGTTTCAACAGCATGCCGAGCCGGTTCCCGAGGATTGAGTTCGAACTGCTGAGGGTCGTACAGTGTTTTTGGGTGCAGTTCGCTCACGAACCGCACTACAGCTAACAAGTCAATTTTTACATCAATCTTTCGAACTAATAAGTTAAGCGCTCCGGTCTGCAGTCCGGGTGTGTTTAGCGAACTAAAGACCTCTTGAGGAGTCCCATGGCCGGTACTACTACCCATCAGAATTTGCTCGACTGGGTTGAACAATGGCGAGAGATATTTGAGCCTGATGCCGTTGAATTCTGTGACGGGAGTACCGAGGAGTACGACCGGCTGTGCGAGTTGCTCGTGGCGAATGGCACCTTCGAAAAGCTCTCGGAGCAGTCACGTCCAAACAGTTACTTGGCTCTCTCAGACCCGAACGATGTTGCCCGTGTTGAAGACCGCACGTTTATTGCATCCAATAACGAAGCCGACGCAGGGCCCACGAACAACTGGCGCCCGCCAGCCGAACTAAAAGCAGAGATGCTCGATCTGTATCGCGGAGTGATGCGCGGGCGGACAATGTACGTTGTTCCATTTTCGATGGGTCCTCTTGGGTCTCCGATTGCACACATCGGAGTGCAATTGACTGACTCCCCTTATGTTGCGGTGTCTATGCGGATTATGACTCGGATGGGTCAAGGCGCATTGGATGTACTGGGTCAATCAGGTGAGTTCGTGCCGTGTTTGCACTCCGTTGGCTACCCCCTAGTAGATGCATCCGGCGTAGAGCGGCCCGATGTTGCATGGCCCTGTGATGGCGAGACCAAATACATTTCTCACTTCCCTGAAACCCGTGAGATTTGGTCCTACGGCTCGGGCTACGGCGGTAACGCTTTGCTTGGCAAGAAGTGCTTTGCTCTGAGGATTGCGTCAACTATGGCTCGCGACGAGGGTTGGATGGCTGAGCACATGTTGATCCTGGGAATAACGAGTCCCGAAGGCAACAAGAAGTACATCGCAGCGGCATTCCCCTCTGCCTGCGGGAAGACCAACATGGCGATGCTGGTGCCATCACTTCCGGGCTGGAAAGTCGAGACTGTTGGAGATGATATTGCGTGGATGAAGTTCGGCTCGGATGGCCAACTGTATGCAATCAATCCAGAGGCTGGATTCTTTGGAGTTGCCCCTGGCACCTCTGACGAAACTAACAAAAACGCCATGGACACAATGTGGGGCAATTCAATCTTTACCAATGTTGCCAAAACTCCAGAGGGCGACGTCTGGTGGGAGGACATGACCGATGAACCACCGGCACAACTCACCGACTGGAAGGGCAACGCTTGGACTCCTGAATCAGGTACCCCTGCAGCTCACCCCAACGCAAGGTTCACCACTCCTGCATCTCAGTGCCCAGCGATTTCGCCCGAATGGCAAGATCCAGCAGGTGTTCCCATCTCAGCGATCCTGTTCGGAGGTCGTCGGGCCACGAACGTGCCGCTAGTGACTCAATCGTTCGACTGGCAACACGGAACTTTCTTGGGCTCAATTATGAGCTCAGAAAAGACTGCCGCTGCCGCTGGAACCGTGGGCGAAGTCCGCTTTGACCCCTTTGCCATGCTCCCCTTCATGGGATACGCCGTGGGCGATTACATCAATCACTGGCTAGAGATCGGTGAGGCGACTGATGCGAGCAAGCTACCCAAGTTGTTCTGGGTGAATTGGTTCCGCAAATCAGATGAGGGCAAGTTCCTGTGGCCTGGATTTGGTGAAAATAGCCGGGTACTCAAATGGGTTCTTGAGCGCGTCACCGGCAGCGGTGAAGCAACCGAGACTGCTATTGGCTATGTACCCACTGCTGAAGGGCTTGATACCACTGGCCTTGATCTTGATCCGGCCACCCTGCAACAGCTGCTATCAGTAGATAATGATGCTTGGCGCAGCGAGGTTGAATTGATTGCCGAACACTTCGATTTTGTTGGCGATCAGCTCCCACAGGCAATGCGAGACCAACTCGGAAATCTAGAGAAGCGCCTAGCTAGCTGAACTCAGGCCAACAAAAGAGCGCGAATTCCAAGCCCCATCAGGAATAGTCCGCCACAGCCGTACAGCAAGTACTGCCAAGCTCGAACCTGGGTGCGATAGCCATACAGAATCGCCACTGACACGATCGATATAAAGCCGTAAAAATTGTGCAGCGGAGGTGCAGCTATGCCCTCAACAGCAATCATGTAGACCCCTAAGCCCACCTCTACAAAGATGGTGAGTTCCATGAAAACCACAAAAGCCCAGAGCATTCGGACCCGTAATGGTGGCCACCAATGCGCCCCAAGACACCATGCGCCGGCGATGGCATTTCCAATGATGACTACCCAAGCCCAACCCGTATGCAGGTGAGTAATCACTCCTCGGCCCACAGGGAATGCTGAAAGGCCTGACTCTGGGAGCGTTCTTTGCCAGTCTCAATAAACCACTCGGTTCCAAAGGCTGCCACAAAAGAATCCGGATCCATAGATAAAAACCATGAGTCATCGGCGATCTGGCTCCGATGAGCCAACATGGCCTTTCGTTTGATGCCTACCAAATCCTGAACGTTGATTGCGTGGGTGATTTCAGACTCGGGCTTTCCGAACTCATCAAGCGAGCCCATAAATTCTTCTTCGGCGCTACTGGCACTTGAATCCTCGGCGACTTCAAGGGCTGCCTCAAGCGCAGCTGGCATCTGACCTGCCTCTACAAACTTTGCCATCATGCGAGCAAAGTGATCTCGGTTCATGGTGGCTTCAAACACTCTTGGGGTGCTGGCCATCTCTGCTGCACGTCGGCCAACACGATGAACCATGATGTGATCGGGGTGACCGTATCCACCTTTGTTGTCATAAATGGTCAGTATCTGCGCATCCTCCTCACGAAGAATGCTGGCCAGTCGACCGGCAGCTGCATCAATATCAGCAGTCCAAAACGAGTAGGGCGAGTTGTTGCTCGGCTCACCC